>NZ_JBEZLA010000002.1:0-260987 GCF_040651925.1 Streptomyces sp. NPDC048349
CAAGTACGTCCAGTACGGGGGCATCCGGCCGGCACGCCGAGAGCACGCACCGGACACCGCTCCTTCACCACGGACCTCCGTCAGACACCCCCTAGACCAGCCGTCGGGCCGTCGCCCAGCGGGTCAGCTCGTGCCGGTTGGAGAGCTGGAGCTTCCTGAGGACGGCCGAGACGTGCGACTCCACCGTCTTGACGGAGATGAAGAGCTGCTTGGCGATCTCCTTGTACGCGTACCCGCGCGCGATGAGCCGCAGCACCTCGCGCTCGCGCTGGGTCAGGCGGTCCAGGTCCTCGTCGACCGGCGGCGCGTCCGTGGAGGCGAAGGCGTCGAGCACGAAGCCGGCCAGCCGCGGGGAGAACACCGCGTCGCCCTCCTGCACCCGGAAGATCGAGTCCACCAGGTCGGAGCCGGTGATCGTCTTGGTGACGTAGCCGCGCGCGCCGCCGCGGATGACCCCGATGACGTCCTCCGCCGCGTCCGACACCGACAGGGCCAGGAACCGCACCTGGTTCTCGGCCGCCGCCATCAGCGGGGCGCAGCGCCGCAGCACCTCGACCCCGCCGCCGCCGGGCAGGTGCACGTCCAGCAGGACGACCTCGGGCCGGGTGGCGGTGATCACGGTGACGGCCTGGTCCACGTCGGCGGCCTCGCCGACGACCTCGACGCCGGTCCGCCCGGTGTCGCCGATCTCGGCCTGTACTCCGGTGCGGAACATCCGGTGGTCGTCGACGAGCACCACCCGGACCCGCCTGCCGGTCTGCGTCACCGCGTTGTCCTCGGTCATGCTGCGTTCGCCGCCCTCTCCATCTCCAGCTCGACTTCCGTGCCGCCGTCGGGCGCCGACCGCAGCCGTGCGGTCCCGCCGTTGCGCTGCATCCGGCCGATGATCGATTCTCGTACGCCCATCCGGTCGTCCGGTACCGCGTCGATGTCGAAGCCCGGTCCCCGGTCCCGTACGGACACGAACACCGTCTGCCCCTCCACCTCCGCGTACACCTGCACCGGCCCGCCCTCGCCACCGTACTTGGCGGCGTTGACCATTGCCTCGCGCGCGGCCTGGACCTGGGCGGCCAGGCGTTCGTCGAGCGGGCAGTCGCCGACGACGACGACCTCGATGGGGACGCCGTGGTGGTCCTCCACCTCGGCGGCGGTCTTCTTCACGGCCTCCGCGAGGCCGGCCGGTTCCTCGGCCTCCTCCTTGCCGGTTCCCCCGGGCTTGTAGAGCCAGTTGCGCAGCTCGCGCTCCTGCGCCCGCGCGAGACGGCGCACCTCTGACACGTCCTCGGCGTTGCGCTGGATCAGGGTCAGGGTGTGCAGGACCGAGTCGTGCACGTGGGCGGCCACCTCGGCCCGCTCCTGGGCGCGGATGCGCATCAGGCGCTCCTCGGAGAGGTCCTGGGTCATCCGGATCAGCCAGGGGCCGGCGAGCAGGGCGACGCCGACGAGGACGGCGAGGGTGGCGGTGAGGACGTTGCCGAGCTGGGCCGCGGAGCCGCGGACGACGATGAAGACGGTGAGACCGACGCCGACCAGGGCGACCCCGGCCAGCGCGCGGGCCGCTTGCAGCAGCCTCCCGTGCCGTCCGGCGGCCTCGGTCCAGTGGGCCCGGCGGGCGTTGTCGGCCTGTCGCCAGACGAGGACCACCCCGGCCCCGACCAGCAGCGTCGGCCACACGTACCGGCCGGAGGCGCCGCCGACCTGGACCTGCGAGATGAAGATGCCCGCCCCGACGCACAGCGCGATCAGCGCGCTGATCTGCCCCTTGTCGGGTTTGCGCAGGCGGCGGGTGCCGTCGGGCAGGGTTTCGAGGTAGGAGCGGTGCCCGCTGCGGCCGCCGACGCCCAGGGGTACGAACACCCAGAACGCGGCGTACAGCAGCACCCCCAGGCCGTCGCCCCACATGAACAGGCCGAGGAACGCCAGCCGCACCCAGATCACCGGCAGCCCGAGGTGTCCGGCGAGACCCCGCGCGACACCGCCGAGCATCCGGCCGTCGGCGCTGCGGTAGAGCTTGCGCGGCGGCACTTCCTCGCTGTCGGGTGCGAGCGGGGTACGGGGAGCGGCGGCTGCGGGCATGTCACCAAGGGTCACACGCGCCGACGCGGCCGGGCATCAGGGCAGCCCCCCAATTCCGCCCGGGGGATATCAGGGTTGCGCCAGGGTCGGGCCCGGTGCCACGGGCCGCCGGAGCCCGTCACCATGGACCCATGACCGATGTACACGATGCCCCGCCTGCGGGTCCCCCCGGAGGGAGTCCGGGGGAGGCGCCCGGGGCGCACCGGCCCTCCGACGACCGGCCTCCGCTGCGCCGCAGCAGGCGCGACAAGGTCCTCGCGGGCGTGTGCGGGGGTCTGGGCCGGTACTTCGACCTGGACCCGGTGGTCTTCCGGATCGTGCTGGGCGTCCTCGCGGTCACCGGCGGCGTCGGCCTGATCTTCTACGGCTTCGCGTGGCTGCTGCTCCCCCAGGAGGGCGAGGAGGACAGCGAGGCGAAGAAGATGCTGACCGGCCGCGTCGAGGGAGCCACCCTCGCGGCGGTGTTCGCCGCGCTGGTGGGCTGCGCGCTGTTCCTGTCGATGCTGGACAACGGCGTCCTCGCGGTCTTCTCGGTGCTGGTCGTCCTGGCGCTGGGCGGGGCCTCGTACTGGTCGCAGCGGCGGCGGACCGCGGGCCCGGTGGAGGCCGAGGCCCCGGTCGCGCCGGAGACGAAGGCCCCGCCGGAGACGAAGGCCCCGCCCGCTCCGGGCGGCCCGTCGTGGTGGCGGGACCCGCTGGTCAAGGACGGCACGACCGGACCGGTCGGCACGACGGGGTACCTGTGGGGCCCCGCCGACTCGGTCGCCCCCGCGGACCCCGGCGCCGCGCCGCCCCGGTCCGCCCAGGCGCCCGCCGCCCCGGCCCGCCGGCGCGGCGGCATCGGCGGCCGGGTCTTCCTGCTCGCGCTGATCGCCGGGATCGCCGCGACGGGCGCCGCCTGGGAGGGCAGTCCGCTGGGCCGGGCCCTGCAGACCGGGCTGGCGGCCGCGCTGGTCGTCTTCGGCCTGGGCCTCGTGGTCAGCTCCCTGCTGGGGCGCACCGGCTTCGGCACGATCGTGCTGGCCGTGCTGACCTCGGGACTGCTCGCGGGCGCCGCCGTACTGCCCCGGGAGATCGGCACGGACTGGCGGGAGGTCGAGTGGCGTCCGGCCGCGGTGGCCGACGTACGGCCCGTGTACGAGGCGGGGACCGGGCTCGCCACCTTGGACCTGAGCCGGCTGGACGTGCCCAGGGGCACCGCGCTGGCCGTCGGGGCCTCCGTGGACGCGGGGCGGCTGAAGGTGATCGTGCCCCGGGAGGTGACGGCCGTGGCCGACGTGACCATCCGGCTGGGCGACATCCAGATGCCCGGCGACACGAGCGAGGACGTACGGGTGCGCGGCGGCGGCGAGCACCGGCGGGCGACCCTGCCGCCCCCGGCCGGCACCGAGGCGGGCGGGACGATCGAGCTGTCCCTGAACGCAGGTGTGGGACAGGTGGAGGTGGCCCGTGCGGCTTCATGAGTTCCAGCCGGGACGGCTGATCGCGGGGCTGGCCCTGCTGGTGGCGGGCGTGCTGTACCTGCTCGACAGCAGCGGCGAGGCCGACGTGCCCTGGTTCCTGGTCATCCCGCTCACGGTGGGCGGGCTCTCGCTCGCCGCCCTGACCGGGATGGTGGCCTACGCCGTACGGCGTGACCGGCGCGAGGGGCGCGACCCGATCAGCGAGTCCAGCGACCAGTAGGGCGCCCCGGCGATGATCAGCGGGATCCAGGCGATCATGTAGATCAGGTCGTTGCCGTAGTAGTACGGGGTCACCGCCCACGACACCGTGAGCCACAGGCTGAGCGAGATCAGCGCTCCGCCGACGGCCGCGACGCGGGTCAGCAGACCGGCCAGGGTCCCCAGGCCGACGAGGATCTCCCCGATGGCCAGCGCGACGGCGAAGCCGACGGGGGACTCCAGGGCCAGGTCCACCATGGCGGGGACCGCGGAAGTGTCGCGCACGCCCGTCATCAGCTCCCCGATGGAGCCGGCGCCGGAGGCGGAGAGGAACGCGGAGTCGGTCAGCTTGTCCAGGCCCGCGTAGACGAAGGTCACGCCGAGGAAGAGCCGCAGGGGCAGCAGTGCGTAGCCGGCCGCTCGTTCCTTCAGCGGGGGGACTGCGGACGCGTCTGTCGAGACATCAGTTCGGGTCACGCGTCATGTGTACCCCGATCACTCGGCCACGTCGATGATGCAGCGGTTGGATTCCACCCCGGCGGCGGTCACCACCTGGATGTCGATCCGGCCCGGTTCCACCTCGGCCGGCACCGGCACCGTCAGCACCGTGTCGGAGGGGTTGGTGAACCCGCCCGGCACCGGGACCAGCGGCACGTGCACGTGCACCGCCCCGATCCGCACCACCAGCCGGGCCAGCATCTCCGGCGTCTGCGCCCCGGGCGGCACGAAGCCCACCCCCCGGATCTCGATGTCGTCCCCGGGGCGGACGGCCGCGTCCAGGTCCCCGGGCTCGCGTCTGCGCACCACCGACAGCACCAACGGGCGGGTGCCCTCCGCGTACTTGGCCGCCAGGTACACGGCGGCCGACAGGGCCACCAGCAGGGCCAGGGCCCACGGCAGCTGCGGCAGCCGGTCCGGGAAGCGGGCCAGCGACACCGCCGCGTAGGCCAGCACCACCGTGGAGACGAGCACGTACTGCGCGTCCGGGAAGCTGCCGCGTCCCGCGTCGTCCGTCAGCAGGTCCACCCCGCGCGGCCGGTCGGCCGGCAGCTTCTGCAACCGCTGGCCCATGATCCGCACCGACACCACCCGGCGCACCACCACGGCCACCACCGAGGTCAGCGAGACCACCGCCAGCAGCGGCAGCGCCCGGTTCAGCGCGAGCCCCTCGTACAGGGCCTGCCGTTCGGGACCCGGCGCCGAGGCCGCCAGGCGCAGCGCGGGCAGCAGCGCGGCGAACGCCGTCAGCACGACCCAGGCGCTGGGCACCGACTTGGACGTCGACAGCCGGTTGTCCTCGCCGACCAGCGGGGCCAGTAGTCCGCCGCGCACCGACTGGGCCCGGGCCGCGACGGTGAGCAGTCCGGCGAGGACCAGGGCCGCCAGCAGCCCGGCGGTGCGGGCCGTGGACCAGCCGGTGCCGAGCGCGGTGCCGACCTGGACGAGGAGCAGCACCCCGGCGGCGATCCACACGGCGAGCACGGCCCGCCGCGAGAACAGGTACAGCCAGGAGTTCCCGGCCTCCCGGCCCCGGTCGGCGACGGTGCGGGCCGACAGGGTCAGCTCGTCGGAGACCCACTGCCGGGACGCTCCGAGGGAGTGGGCCACGGCGGCCGGCAGCCCCTGTCCGGCGGCGAACTCGTCGCGCTTCTCCAGGAAGGCGGCCACGGCGCGGCGGTGCCCTTCCCGTGCGCAGTCGTCGCATGCGCAGGCCGCGGTGTGAGTACCCCGGGACATCTCTTGGACAGCCACGTGCGTGCCGCCTCTCTGAACTACGGTGCAATGCCAGCGAATTGTGCACCACTGCGGCAGTGTTCCGGATTGCGCACGATGTCAGAGCAGGTGATTAACGGTTCATGATGTTGACGCCACCGGCGTGTCACCGGATGGGCGCAGGGTTTGGTAGTTCACCCAGGCGGCCAGGTCGGAGCCGAACCGCTCGCGGGTGGCGAGCGCGCTGTGGTGGTCGATGAGCACCGGTTTCCCGGCCGCCCGCGCGATCAGCTGCACCTGCGCGGCCCGCTCCGCCGCGATGAACCACCAGACGGCGGCGTCCACCGAGTCCCCGACCGTCAGCAGCCCCCGGTTGCGCAGGATCAGCGCCTTGTACGGGCCGAGCGCGCGCCCGATCCGGCCCGCGTCCTCGGCTCCGGCGTATTCGTCGAGCAGCGCGTGGTCCTCGTAGAAGGCGCAGGCCTCCTGGGTGATCGGCGCCAGCAGCTCGCCGAGACTGGCCAGGGCGCGGCCGTACGGGGCCTGCGTGCGCACCACGGCCACCACCCCCGGCCGCTCCCGGTGCACGGCGGCGTGCACGGCGAAGGCCAGCTCGTTGACCCGGCGCTCCCCCCTCAGGACCCGCCCCTCCCCGTCCACCAGCAGCAGGTCACCGGGGGTCAGCCCGGCGAAGGCCCGCCCGAAGGGGTTGACCCAGTAGCAGTCCTCGAACTCCGGGTCTCGCGCGCTGACGTGCCCCGACACCCCGTCCTCGTAGCCGAGCCGCCCCAGCAGCCGCAGCGCCCCGGCGAGCCGTTCCTTTCGGTGCGCGCGCTCGTCGGCCGGATCCGCGTGCACGGGCGGCATCGCGAAGCCGAGCCGTTCCACGGGTACGGGTACGGGCTGATCCGGCATGGGACCTCCTCCGACGGCTCCGGTCGCGGCGCAAGGTACCGGCGGCCCCGCGAAGAGACCAGAGGAAGGCGGCCGGGGAACGGGGAAACGGCGAAGCCGCCGCTCCGCGGGGGAGCGGCGGCTTCGTGTCGCGTGCGGGTGGGGACTACTCCCACTCGATGGTGCCCGGGGGCTTGCTCGTGCAGTCCAGGACGACGCGGTTCACGTCCGGCACCTCGTTGGTGATGCGGGTGGAGATCCGCGCGAGCACCTCGTACGGCATGCGCGTCCAGTCCGCGGTCATCGCGTCCTCGGAGGAGACGGGGCGCAGCACGATCGGGTGGCCGTAGGTGCGGCCGTCGCCCTGGACGCCGACGCTGCGGACGTCCGCGAGCAGGACGACCGGGCACTGCCAGATCTCGCGGTCCAGGCCGGCCGCGGTGAGCTCGTGGCGGGCGATGGCGTCGGCCTCGCGCAGCAGGTCCAGGCGCTCCTTGGTGACCTCGCCGACGATGCGGATGCCGAGGCCGGGGCCGGGGAAGGGCTGGCGGTGGACGATCTCGTCCGGCAGGCCCAGCTCCTGGCCGACCATCCGGACCTCGTCCTTGAACAGCTGGCGCAGCGGCTCGACGAGCTCGAACTCGATGTCGTCGGGGAGCCCGCCCACGTTGTGGTGGGACTTGATGTTCGCGGTGCCGGTGCCGCCGCCGGACTCGACGACGTCCGGGTACAGGGTGCCCTGTACCAGGAAGGCCACCGCCGGGCCCTCCTCCTGGAGGATCTCCAGCTGGGCCTGCTCGAAGACGCGGATGAACTCGCGGCCGATGATCTTGCGCTTGGTCTCCGGGTCGGAGACCCCGGCCAGCGCGTTCAGGAAGCGCTCCTGCGCGTCGACGACCTTCAGCTGCACGCCGGTGGCGGCGACGAAGTCCTTCTCGACCTGCTCGGTCTCGCCCTTGCGCATCAGACCGTGGTCGACGTAGACGCAGGTCAGCTGCGAGCCGATGGCCTTCTGGACGAGCGCGGCGGCCACGGCCGAGTCCACGCCGCCGGAGAGGCCGCAGATGGCGCGCTTGTCGCCGACCTGCTCGCGGATGGCCGCGATCTGCTCCTCGACGATGTTGCCGGTGGTCCAGGTCGGGGTCAGGCCCGCGCCCCGGTAGAGGAAGTGCTCGAGCACCTGCTGGCCGTGCGTGGAGTGCATCACCTCGGGGTGGTACTGCACGCCGTACAGCTTCTTCTCGTCGTTCTCGAAGGCCGCGACCGGGACGACGTCGGTCGACGCGGTGACGCTGAAGCCCTCGGGGGCGGCGGAGCAGGCGTCACCGTGGGACATCCACACCGACTGCTGCTCGGGGGTGCCCTCGAAGAGGGTGGAACCGGACTTGGAAACGGCCAGGGGGGTGCGGCCGTACTCGCGGGCACCGGTGTTGTCGACCGTGCCGCCGAGGGTGGTCGCCATCAGCTGGAAGCCGTAGCACATGCCGAAGACGGGGACGCCGGCCTCGAACAGGGAGCGGTCGAGCTGCGGGGCGCCCTCTTCGTAGACGGAGGACGGGCCGCCGGAGAGGATGATCGCCTTGGGGTTCTTGGCCAGCATCTCGTCGACGGGCATCGAGCTCGGCACGATCTCGCTGTAGACCCGTGCCTCGCGGACGCGGCGGGCGATGAGCTGGGCGTACTGGGCGCCGAAGTCGACGACGAGAACCGTGTCCGGGGCGCTGTCGTGGGCGGCGGAGGGTGCTTCTGGCACGGGGCGGCCTTCCGGCGGAAGAGGTGGCTGTTTTGTCGATTCTAACGGGGGACCCGCACCTCTCTTCGTCTCACCATCCGAACCGGCTTGGCCGGGAGCGGGACGGACGGTAATAATCCGTTCCATGCGCAAGCAGCTGAGCTTCCTCTTTACCTATGGCACCGGCCGGTCCGGTCGCCATGGGTCCTCGTGATGCTCGCCTGAGCCGCTGACTTCCCAGAGCGCCCCGGTCCGACAGGACCGGGGCGCTCTGGCGTTCCGCGACCTGCCGGACCCCACCCGACAGGAGACGAAGACCATGACCACGATCACCGCCACCCCCGAGCAGCTCATCGCCGACTCCCGCGCGCGCATCGACGCCATCGACGACCGGATCATCGGCCTGATCCAGGAGCGCATGGCCGTCTCGACGGTCATCCAGGAGGCCCGGATCTCCTCCGGCGGCCGCAGGGTGCACCTGTCGCGCGAGATGGAAGTGCTCTCGCACTGGAGCGATGCCCTCGGAAAGCCCGGCACCGCCCTCGCCATGACCCTGCTGGAGCTGTGCCGGGGGCGTGTGTGACGGCTGTTCGTCACCCGTCCGGAGCGTGACCGCCCAAGGCGGCCTTCGTTGGTGAGGTTGTCCGCGCCAGCCAGGTGCGGGACGCACCACCACGCGTGGCTCAGCCGGAGCGATGAGACGCACCCCCCCGTGGGGCGTGCGCCGTGGGACCTCGCTCCCCCGCGTGACCGGACGGCAGGGGACAGCAGCCCGGTCACCCCACGAGGACGGCCGGCCCCGGGGACGCCCCGGGCCGGCCGTTCTTCCGTGCCCGCAACGGGCACGCTTCGCTGTGTGATCGACACCACAGCCCGGGATGCCGGATTCCGGTACAACCATCCGTGGCGACCGCCTGTCACTCATGTACCGCGGTGGGTACCGCGCTCGGAGGGGGAGCGCGGTACCGACCCGGTCATCAGGCCTGGTCCACGACCTTGGGCGGGATCTCGGGCACCGCCAGGAACGGCAGCCGCAGCGCGCCGAAGGCCTCCTTCGGAACCGCCGGACGGACCGGTTCCACGGCCGCGAGCCGTACGTAGCCCGCTCCTTGCTCCGGCCGCGGGTCCTGCTCCCCCTTGTTCGGCCAGTACGACATCGCCCGCTCGGCCTGCGCCGTGATCGTCAGCGACGGGTTGACACCGAGGTTCGCGGAGACGGCGGAGCCGTCCACCACGGAGATCCCCGGATGCCCGTAGAGCCGGTGGTACGGGTCCACCACGCCCTCCTCGGCCGAGGCGCCGATCGGGCAGCCGCCGAGGAAGTGCGCGGTCAGCGGGGTGCCCATGAGCTCGCCGATGTTGCTGCCGGGGAACCCGTTGATCTCCTCGGCGAGCAGGGTCGCGGCCCGGGTGGCCTCCGCGATCTGGACCGGGTTGGGGGCGCCGTGGCCCTGGCGGGCGGTGAGCAGGCCCTTCCCGATGCCGCCGGGCTTGCGGTAGGTGGTCAGCGAGTTGTCCAGCGACTGCATGACCAGGCCGATGATGGTCCGCTCCGACCAGCGCCGGTTGGACAGCGAGCGGGCCAGCTGCAGCGGGTGCCTCGCGGTACGCGCGAACCAGGCGCGGACCCGGTGCTTGGCGTAGGGCACCTGGAGGACCGTCATGAACCCCATGGCGTTGGAGCCCTTGCCGTAGCGGACGGGCTCGATGTGGGTGTCGGCGTTGGGGTGCACCGAGGAGGTGATCGCGACGCCCCGGGTGAAGTCGGCCCGCTGTGCCTTGCCGGAGCCGTCGCCGTGCCGCTTGCGGTAGCGGCGGTCGTCGGTCTGGGCGCCGACCAGGCCCTCGGAGTTGGTCCGGGTCAGATCGCCGAGCCGGTCGGAGATCCTGGGCAGCTCGCCCCGGTCCTTCATGGTGTGCAGCAGGGTCTGGGTGCCGTACGTGCCCGCCGCGACGACCACGTGCCGGGCGCGCAGCACCTTCGCCCTGCCCGTGCGGCGGGCGTCGGTGGGCACGGTGCGGACCCGGTAGCCGCCCTCGGGGTGGTCCGAGAGCGCGGTGACCGTGGTCATGGGGTGGATGACCGCTCCGGCGGCCTCGGCGAGGTGCAGGTAGTTCTCGTTCAGGGTGTTCTTCGCGCCCAGCCGGCAGCCGGTCATGCACGCGCCGCATTCGGTGCACGCCGTGCGGGCGGGGCCGGCGCCGCCGAAGTACGGGTCGGCGACCTCCTCCCCGGGGCGGACCGGGTGCCGGCCCGCGGCGTCGTCCCCGTCGCCGAAGAAGACGCCGACGGGGGCCATGTGGAAGGAGTCCGCCACCCCCATCTTCTCGGCGACCGCCTTGAGGTGGACGTCGGAGGGGGTCATGGTCGGGTTGAGGCGCACCCCGAGCATCCGCTTGGCCTGGTCGTAGTACGGGGCCAGTTCCTCGCGCCAGTCGGTGATGGACGCCCACTGCCGGTCCTCGAAGAAGGCGGCGGGCGGCACGTACAGGGTGTTGGCGTAGTTGAGCGAGCCGCCGCCGACGCCGGCGCCGGCGAGCACCATCACGTTGCCGAGCAGGTGGATCCGCTGGATCCCGTACAGCCCGAGGGCCGGGGCCCACAGGTAGTTGCGCAGGTCCCAGCTGTTCTTGGGCAGGCTGTCGCGGGTGAAGCGCCGCCCGGCTTCCAGGACGCCGACCCGGTAGCCCTTCTCGGTCAGGCGCAGGGCCGAGACCGACCCCCCGAAACCCGATCCGATGACGATGACGTCGTAGTCGTACGGCTCAGACACGGTGGTGCCCCTTCAGCGCAGTCGGAGGGCCTTCATGACCCGCAGGCTGCGGGTCATGAACGCCGCGTACTTCTCGTCGTCCATGCCCAGCGAGGGCGCCATCGGGAGGAGCCGCTGGTGGGCGACGGTCTGGGCCTCGGTGTACTTGAGGATGCCCTCGGAGCCGTGGCGGCGGCCGAGGCCGGAGTCCTTCATGCCGCCCATGGGGGCCTGCGCGCTGCCGTAGGCCGGGGCGTAGCCCTCGTTGATGTTGACGGTGCCGGTGCGCAGGCGGGCGGCGACGGCGTGGCCGCGGCGGGCGTCCTTGGTCCAGACGCTGGAGTTGAGGCCGTAGGCGGTGTCGTTGGCCTCGGCGATCGCCTGGTCCTCGTCCGTGAAGCGGTAGATCGAGACGACCGGGCCGAAGGTCTCCTCGCCGCACACCGCCATGGGCGCCTCGACTCCGTCGAGGATGGTGGGCTCGTAGAAGAGCGGGCCGATGTCGGGGCGGGCGGTCCCGCCCGCGACGAGGGTGGCGCCCTTGGCGACGGCCTCGTCCACGTGCCGCTGTACGGTCTCCAGCTGGCGTTCGCCGACCAGCGAGCCCATGTCGGCGCCGTACGCCAGCGAGCTGCCCAGGCGCATGGCCTTGGTGCGCGCGGCGAACCGCTCGACGAAGGCGTCGGCGATCGAGGCGTGGACGTAGAGCCGCTCGATGGAGATGCACAGCTGTCCGGCGGAGGAGAAGCAGGCGCGGACCGCGCCCGCGGCGGCCTTCTCCACGTCGGCGTCGTGCAGGACGAGCATGGCGTTCTTGCCGCCGAGTTCGAGGGAGACGCCGACGAGGCGGTCGGCCGCACCCCGGGCGACCTCGCGGCCGGTGCGGGTGGAGCCGGTGAAGGAGACGTAGTCGGCGTGCCGGACGACCTCGGGGCCGACGACGGGGCCCTCGCCGAGGACGATCTGGAAGACCTCGGCGGGCAGTCCGGCCTCGATGAGCAGGTCGCGGGCCCACAGGGCGGTCAGCGCGGTCTCGGTGTCGGGCTTCATGACCAGCGCGTTGCCCGCCACGAAGGCGGGCAGGGCGTCTCCGACGGAGAGTTCGAGCGGGTAGTTCCAGGGGGCTATCTGGCCGACGACCCCGCGCGGCTGGCGCAGTTCGGTGACCTTGGTGAGGGTGGGCATGGCGCCCGTGTGGCCCTTGGGGCGCAGGTAGGCGGGGGCCTTGCGCCCGTAGTGGCGGGCGGCGACGGCGACCGCCTGGACCTCTTCGTGGGCGTGCAGGCGGGCCTTGCCGGTCTCCAGCTGGATGAGGTCGAGGACCTCGGCCTGCCGGGCGAGCACCAGGTCGTGGAAGCGGAGCAGGACCGCGGCCCGCTTGCGCACGGGGACGGCGGCCCAGGCGGGCTGGGCGGCGCGGGCCCGCGCGAAGGCCTCGGCCACGTCCTCGGGGGTCGCCTCCGGGAGTTCCGCCAGCCGGTCCCCGGTGAAGGGGGTGTGGTTGGCGGTGCGGCCGGAGCCGATCACCCCGCGGGTGAGGCGGACGACCAGATCGGGGGTCACCACGTCGGCGGCGGTGCGGGCGCCGGCCGGGGCCGGGGCGACCGGGTTGGTGGGTGCCGGTGCGGTGCGGAGGGGGGCCGGGGCCTGCGAGTCCGTCATGGCGGTGAGCGTATTGCGCCCGGAAGGCTTTGGGTACCCGTGGGTAACCGGATTTTGCCATTTCCGCCAGTGATCGCTGGCAGGATGACGGGATCAGGGCTTCGCGGCGGGCGGCTCCCAGCCGCTGAGCACGATGTCGAACTGCTGCCGCGTCGTGTCCCACTCGGCGGCGGGGCTCGACATGTACACCGCGTACTCCGTGCCGTCCGGGGCGACGTACATCTGCTCCTTGGCCCGCCGGGGACCGGCCAGCGTCCCCTTCTCGGTCCAGGTGAAGTCCCACAGAGCGCCCCGGGTGGTGTCCCGGAAGCTGTTCTGCTCCAGCCGCAGCCGCTTGTACTCCGCCCGCTTGCGCACCTGCTTCTCCAGGTCGAGCAGGTGCATGTACGGGTTCTCGTAGTCCGGGGTCGGGTCGATGGCGATGCGGATGAAGTGGTTGCCGTTGTCGGGGGTGTAGTCGATCTGGGTCCCGTTCGCCTCCCGCCTCCAGCCGTCCGGCACGAACAGGGTGAACCCCTCCGGGTCGGTGACCTTGGTCCAGCCGGCCGGCGGGGCGGCCTGGGACTTCTGCGACTTGGAACCCTGGTCCTGCTGGTCGGGGGCGCTCGCGTTCTTGTCCGAGCCGCCCCCACCCCAGCCGCCCGTGTACGTGAGGACCCCGAACACACCGCCACCGCCGATCAGCGCCGCCACCAGGGCCACGGCCGCGGCGCGCTTGGTCCAGCCACCCCCCGGCCGGTCGGCGGCGGAGGCCGGCGCGGGCGCCGGGGGCTCCGGCAGCGGGGCCGTCCGGGCGGTGTCCGCGGGTGCGGCCGGTGCCTGCGGTTCCTCCTGCGGCGCTTCCTGCGCCGGGGCGAGCTCCCGAGAGGTCACCGCCCGCGTGGGCACGTACGCCTGCGCCGCCTTCGGCGCCCGGCCCTCCATCGCCTCCAGCAGCATCCGCTCGGCCTCCACGGCCGTGGGCCGGTCCGCCGGATCCTTCTGCAGCAGGGCCGTGATGACCGGCCCCAGCGCTCCGGACTGCTTCAGGGCCGGCGGATCGTCGTTGACCACGGCCTGGAGGCTCGAGATGGGCGAGGTGCGGCGGAACGGGGAACGGGCCTCCACCGCCGTGTAGAGGGTGGCGCCCAGCGACCACAGGTCGGAGGCCGTGCCCGGGGTCCCGCCGGTGACCCGCTCGGGGGCCAGGTAGTCGATGGAGCCGACGATCTCGCCGGTGCGGGTGATGGAGGAGTCCCCCTCGATCGCCGCGATCCCGAAGTCCGTCAGCAGCACCCGGCCGTCCTTCGCCAGCAGGACGTTGCCCGGCTTCACGTCCCGGTGCAGTACGCCCACCGCGTGCGCGGCGCGCAGCGCACCCAGCACGTGCAGCCCGATCCTGGCCGCCTCGCGGGGCTCGATGCGCCCGGCGGCCTTGGCCGCGTCCGCCAGGGAGGGACCGTCGATGTACTCCATGACGATCCACGGCCGGGCGTCGTGTTCGAGCACGTCGTGGACCGTGACGACCGCCGGATGCTGGATCCGGGCCGCGGCCCGGGCCTCCTTCTGCGTCCGGGCGTGCATGACGTCCCGGTCGGCCTGGGCGACGTACAGACCGGCCGTCAGTTCCTTGACGGCGACGGTCCTGTGGAGCAGCTCGTCATGCGCGCGCCACACCTTGCCCATGCCGCCGCGGCCGATCGGCTCGATGAGCCGGTACCGGCCCGCCAGCACGGCGCCCCCACCTGTCTGCTGTTCCACAAAACCCCGCCGCTCTCTGCACTTCAGGCCAGATTACGGAGCCCACGGGCGCTGTCGGAACCGCCCGGCCGCGGAAAGCCCGCACTGTGACGCAATCGCCGTACTGACCGCCCGTCAGGCACCCTTCATCCGCCCGACTTGTAACTCGTCGTGGCCTTTTCGAAGACCTCGGTCACCTTCGCCTGCTCGTCCTCCGGGCCGGTGACCATGACCACGTGGTAGCTGCCGCCGAGCGCGACGACGAAATTGCGGGCGAAGACGTTGCGGCCCGTCCCGTCGATCCACGTGTAGCGGCCCGTGGCGCGCAGTTGCTGGCCGACCTTGGTGGTCTTGACGTCGCCGACGGTGGACCAGGTGGAGGTGCGGTAGGGCGTCAGCTCCTGCTCCTTGTCCTTCTGGTACGCCGCCGGGTCCGGATTGCCCTCGACCTTGTCCCGGCCGGGGACCACGGTCAACGTGAACTGACCGCCGGTGTAGCGCACCTGGCCCGCCTCGTTGATGCCGCGGCGCTCCCAGCCCTCCGGCACCACGATCTCGAAGTGCTCCGGGTCCTGCTGGGTGGTGTAGCCGGCCGGGGCGGGCGCGGCCGGAGCCGTCGCGGTGGGGGGCGGGGTGGTCGTCTGGGGCGCCGGCTTGGACTCGGGGGTCGCGGTGGGGACCTGCGACGGGCTCTGCCGGGGCGGGGTCTGCGCGGTTCCGCCCGGACCCTCGGGGGCGGCGGACCGCGGCATGAACAGCAGCGCGTACGCCACGGCCCCGGCGAGCAGGACGAGGATGCCGAGGAGCAGGGTCCGGCCGAGGGCGCGCGGCCGCCGGGGGGCTGAGGGATTGCGGTGCCGCCCGTGCAGGTCGCCGCGACGGCGTACGACGGGCAGCCGCGCGGGGTCCGGATCGGGCATCGGGAGCATGGCGAAGCCCGCGTCGGGCTCGGGGGCGGACCGTACGAGCGAGCGCAGCCAGCCGCGGAGCTCCTCGAAGTCCGGGCGCTCGGTGGGGTCCTGACGCAGCAGCGATTCGACGACGGGGCGGAGCGCGCCGCACTCCTCGGCGAAGGCGGGGGGCTCGGCGCAGACCATCTCGACGAGCTCGGCGACGGACTCCTCGGGGTACGGGGCGTGCCCCTGCACGGCCCGGTACAGCAGCGCGCCGAGCGCCCAGAGGTCGGTGGCGGGGCCGACGGGGGCCGCCAGCTGCCAGGGGCCGGTCACGGGGCGGGCCTGCTCGGGCGCCCACCGCTCGGTGACCGCGCCGACGACCGCCATCCGCGTCTGGCGCGCCCGCTCGGCGTCCAGGCCGCTGCGCGGACCGGCCCAGCCCGTCCCGCTTCCCGCGCCTGCCTGCGGGGGTGGCGGGGTCGGGGCGGCCGGCGCCCTGTCCGGGGCCTCGGCCTGACGGTAGCCCTGCGGCAGCGCGAGCTGGGCGGGCAGCACGGGGGGCTGCGGCGGCGCCTGCGCTGCCCGAGCCGCCTCCCCTGCCGGTGCCGACTGCGCGTCGGAGTCCCGGGCGGGCTCCGGCTCGGGAGGGGTGAGCGCCGGGCGGCGGGGGGTCGCGCCGTGCCAGGGCGCGCCGGTGCCGGTCTGCGGGCCGCCGTACGGGTACGCGTACTCCTGAGGGACGGTCGACCCCTGCGGCCTGGGCTCGGGCACGACGACGGGGTCGGCCCCGCGCTGCTCGCCGACCTTGGCGGCGGCCGCCCGTGCCCCGGCCCGGTACGCGGCGATGGCCCCGGCCCGCGCGGCCGCCTTGAGCTCGGGCCGGTCCTCGGGGCGCCCGGGGGTGATGTGATCGGTGTACCGCGGCCCGGTGTCGTACCCGGGAGCCACCAGCGGCGCGTACCCGGCCTCGGGGGCGCGGGGCCGGCCCCCGGGACCGGGTCCGCGGCCGGCGTCGAGCTGTCCCTCCGGGGGGCCCGGGGGATCCGTGCCGCCAGCCCCGCCGGCCGGGGCCTGGGACGGGGCCGCGCCCCATCCCGCGTCGGTTCCGGACGCGTCCGCGACCGGGACGGGGTCGTAGCCGCACAGGGCCTCCTCCGCCGCGCCCGCCGCCAGGCCGGTCAGCACGACCCGCCCGTCGTCGCAGACCAGCACCGTCCGTACGGTGATGTTGCGGTGGGTCCAGCCGTGCGCGTGCAGCGCCCGCAGGGCGGTCAGGACGTCCGAGGCCACTTCCGCCGCCCGGTAGGGGCTCAGCGGTTCATCGGCGATCAGCGCCGCCAGCGGCCTGGCCGGGACCAGTTCGCTCACTATCCACAGCGACCCGCCCTCGGCGAACACGTCGAAGACCTGGTCGAGCCGGGGGTGGTCGGGAACGGCGGCCGCGGCCTGCGCCGCCTCGATCGCACGCCGCACGGCCGGCAGATCGCCCGGTGCGCGGTGCCCGGCCGCCGGGACGGCACGGCGGCCGTCCAGCAGCTCGGCGTCCACGACCTCCGGCAACGGAACCTGCCGGACCAGGACTTCCTGGCCGCTGCGGGTGTCGAAGGCCCGGGTCTCCACCAGCTCGTACTCGTCCGTCGGCGGCAGCGGCAGACGGTAGCGGTGGGCCAGGATCCGGCCCGCGTAGTCCTCCACATCGCCTCCCCCGAGTGCTGGGGGCGCCCCCGCGGCCCCGCTGACACGATACGTCTCCGGGGCCGCCCGCGTCCCGAGGTCAGCCGAGCGGCTGGAAGGTCTCGAAGGCGGTGGTGCGCATCTGGGAGCACTCGGGGCCGTCCCACTGGTCCGCGGCGCAGCTGATCATGATGGCGTAGCCGTGCGTCGCGTCCACCTTGAAGCCCCGGTTGAGCACCCGGACCCGGACGCCGCTCTGCTCCCGCTCGAACTCCCAGTCGGCGACGGTGGGGTAGTTCCGGTAGCTCGTCGGGTTGATCCCGATCAGCCGGTACCCCTTGCTGCTGCCCGCCACGGCGGGCGCCAACTGGGCCCAGGCCAGCCGCGCGTCGTCGCCCGGGCTCGAGTTGTAGTCGACCTGGATCCGCGGGAAGCCGCCGTCACGGCTGTATATCCCGCCGGAGTTCTCGCCCGCTATGCCCGTCTGACGGAAGCCCTGGGGCATCGCCATCGAGAAGTGGAACCCGGGGTCCGTCACCATGGCGTACCCCGCCGGGAGTCCGCCGCCCCCGCCGCCGGGCTGTGCGCCCTGCCCCTGGCCTTGGCCCTGGCCCTGGCCCTGGGCAGTGCCCGGGGTCTGCTGGCCCTGGCCGCCGGGGGTGGCGTTGCCGTTCCCCGTCCCGCCGCCCGGCTCACCGGACTTGGCCGGGGGCTGGGGGCTCTGCGCGGCGCCGCCCGACGGGCTCGCGGACGCGGAGGGGTTGCCCTTGCCGCCCTTGCCCTCGTCCTTGCGGCCGTCGGCGTCGTCGCCGCCGACGGCGTAGGCGATGAGCGAGCCGACCGCCGCGAGCACCACGACCACGGCGGCTATCGCGAGGGCGATGGTGCGGCGGGGCATGACGTCGGTGAGCGGGGCCGCCACGGGGGCGGCCTTCCTGGCCGGGGGCTTGGGAGCGGAACCGGGCTTGTCCGCCGGCGCCTCGGCAGCCGTGGCGGCGGACGCGGCCGATGCGGCGGCCGCTGCCTTGCGCGCCGACTTCAGGGCGGCGCGGGCGCGTTCGCGCTGCTCGCGCTCCTTGCGTTCGCGCTCCTTCTTCGCCGCCTTCTCGGCCGCCTTCTCCGCGGCGGCCTTCTCGGCGGCCGCCTTGGCGTCCGCGAGCGCTATCTGGCGGGTCTCCTCGGCGGCCGGAGTCGGCACCGGGACGGGCGCGGGGTCGGGGGCGTTGATGACCGCGGTCAGCATCGCCCGCGCGCGGACGTCGTCCAGGCGCTGTGCCGGGTCCTTGGCGAGCAGACCGTAGATGACGTCGGTCAGCGGGCCGGCGTTCTTGGGCGGGTCCACCGGCTCGGTCATCACCGCGGTGAGGGTGGCGAGGGCGGAGCCCTTGTCGTACGGGGGCACGCCCTCGACGGCGGCGTACAGCAGGCCGCCGAGCGACCACATGTCGGCGGGCGGGCCGGGCTTGTAACCGCGGGCACGCTCGGGGGAGATGTAGGAGGGGGCGCCGACGAGCATGCCGGTGGAGGTGACGGAGGGGTCGCCCTCGACCTGCGCGATGCCGAAATCGGTGAGGACGACGCGGCCGTTGGCGGCGATGAGCACGTTGGACGGCTTCACGTCACGGTGCAGGATGCCCTGGCCGTGCGCGGCGCGCAGCACGTCGAGCACGGCGAGGCCGACCTCGGCGGCGCGGCGCGGGGTGAGGGCGCCGTTCTCCCGGATGAACTCGGCGAGGGAGGGGCCCTCGATGAGCTCCATGACGATCCACGGGCGGGCGTCCTCGTCGACCACGTCGTAGACGGTGACCGCTCCACCGCTGCGGATCCGGGCGATGGCCTTGGCCTCGCGGAGGGTACGGGTGATGAGGCGTCGCTTCTCGTCCTCGTCGACGCCGCTGCCGAACCGGAGCTCCTTGACGGCGACCGTCCGGCCGAGGGTCTCGTCCTGGGCGCGCCAGACGGTACCCATGCCGCCCTTGCCGAGCACGGCGCCCAGCCGGTACCGGCCCGCGAGCAGCCGGCCCTTGTCCTGGCCGCCTCCGGCGGACTTGGCGGCCTCGGCCCTGGCCTTGACCTCGGCGGCCACCGCATCCGCCTTCTCCACCACGGGGTTGACGGGCTTCGCCGCCTCGGCCTTGCCGCCTCCGGCCTTCGCGTCCTCGGCCCGCGCCTCGTCCAGCCCGGGCTTCACACCGTCAGGCCCGACCTTGACCACCTTGGGCTTCGCATCGTCAGGCTCAGCCTTGGCCGCCTTGGCCCCCGCAGGCTTCGCACCCTCAGGATCGGCCTTGGCCAAACTCGGCTTCGCGCCCTCAGAGCCGGCCTTGGCCAGACTCGGCTTCGCGCCCTCAGGCCCGGCCTCGGTCCCCGCAGGCTTCGCATCCTCAGGCTCTGCGCCGGCCCGGGGCTTCGTGTCCTCGGGCGCGGCCGCAGCCGCCGACTCGGCGCCCCCGGACTCGGACTCCGCCTGCGCCGCAGGCTTCGCACCTTCGGCGGGCGCCGCCTCGGCTGACGCAGCCGGAGCCGCAGCCCCCACGTCTTCGGGCTTGGCCGCAGGCGCCTCGTGCTCCGGCTTCGACATGCGTCCCCTCTGCGATCGTGCCGCTGCTCCGCCTGCCCCGGCGACCGGCCAACCCGGCGGCCGAGCGACCCGGCGTCCGGGGTCCGCGTAACCCGCCCCGGCAGAACCTTCATTGTTCCTCACTCCGCAACGGACGGGCGCCCCGGGTCCGCGGTTCCCCCCTCCGCATCCCGGAGTTACAACGGAACGATGTCGGGCGCCCCCAGCCGCGCCGCGTCCGCCGTCTGGTCGTCCGGCTGGCGCTGCGACTCCCGCTCCGCCTGGACCCGCTTCTCGTAGTGCTCCACTTCCTTCTCGATCTGCTGTTTGTCCCACCCCAGCACCGGCGCCATCAACTCCGCGCACTCGCGCGCCGACCGCGTCCCCCGGTCGAAGGTCTCGATCGAGATCCGCGTCCGCCGCGTGAGCACGTCGTCCAGGTGCCGGGCCCCTTCGTGCGAGGCGGCGTACACGATCTCCGCCCGCAGGTAGTCCTCCGCCCCCGCCACCGGCTCGCGCAGCCCCGGATCGGCGGCGATCAGGTCCAGCAGCTCCTCCGTGAGCGAGCCGTACCGGTTCAACAGGTGCTCCACCCGCACCACGTGAAGCCCCGTCCGGGCCGCCATCCTCGCCCGCCCGTTCCACAGCGCCCGGTAGCCCTCCGCGCCCACCAGCGGCACGTCCTCCGTCACGCATTCGGCCACCCGCTGGTCCAGCCCGTGCACCGCCTCGTCGACCGCGTCCTTCGCCATGACCCGGTACGTCGTGTACTTGCCGCCCGCCACCACCACGAGCCCCGGCACCGGGTGCGCCACCGTGTGCTCGCGCGACAGCTTGCTCGTCGCGTCCGACTCGCCGGCCAGCAGCGGCCGCAGGCCCGCGTACACGCCCTGGACGTCGTCCCGCGTCAAAGGCACCGCCAGGACCGAGTTCACGTGCTCCAGCAGGTAGTCGATGTCCGCGCTCGAGGCCGCCGGGTGCGCCTTGTCCAGGTCCCAGTCGGTGTCCGTGGTTCCCACGATCCAGTGCCGCCCCCACGGGATGACGAACAGCACGGATTTCTCGGTCCGCAGGATCAGCCCGGTGCTCGAGTGGATCCTGTCCTTCGGCACGACGAGGTGGATGCCCTTCGACGCCCGTACGTGGAACTGCCCGCGCTCCCCGATCAGCGCCTGGGTGTCGTCCGTCCACACCCCGGTCGCGTTCACGATCTGCTTCGCGCGGATCTCGTACTCCCCGGCACCTCCCCGCCGCCCGCTCTCCACATCCCGGACCCGCGCGCCGACCACCCGTTCGCCCTCGCGCAGGAAACCCACCACCCTCGCCCGGTTGGCGCAGTGCGTCCCGTACGCGGAGGCCGTCCGCACCAGCGTGGCCACGTACCGCGCGTCGTCCATCTGGGCGTCGTAGTACTGCAGGGCGCCCACCAGCGCGTCCTTGCGCAGCGCCGGGGCCACCCGCAGCGCGCGCTTGCGCGAGAGGTGGCGGTGCACCGGCAGTCCCCGGCCGTGCCCGCTGGAGACCGACATCGCGTCGTACAGCGCCACGCCCGAGCCCGCGTACCACCGCTCCCAGCCCTTGTGCTGCAAGGGGTAGAGGAACGGCACCGGCTTCACCAGGTGAGGCGCGAGGCGCTCCAGGAGCAGCCCGCGCTCCTTCAGCGCCTCCCGCACCAGGGCGAAGTCGAGCATTTCCAGGTACCGCAGGCCGCCGTGGATGAGCTTGCTCGACCTGCTGGAGGTGCCCGACGCCCAGTCGCGCGCCTCCACCAGGCCCGTGGACAGGCCTCTGGTCGCCGCGTCGAGCGCGGTGCCGGCACCCACCACGCCCGCGCCCACGACCAGTACGTCCAGCTCCCGCTCGGCCATCCGGGCGAGGGCCTCGGCGCGCTGCGCCGGTCCCAGTGTCGCTGTCCTCACGGCTGCCTCCCGTTGGTGCGGGGGTTGCCCGCGTCGTGCGGGTGATCCCGCTCACATCCCCGCTTCATGATTCTGACCGTCCGGACCCACATCAGCCACCGCCTGTGGACAACACAACGGCGACCACCACCCCAGAATGCGACATATCTGTCATATATACGCCTAGTCTGACATTGCGCCAGCTTCCTCCGGGGTTTCCCCGTCCACAGGGCTTGCGCGCGCATCCCCCTCATGTCAGGGAAGGGACGGCACCCCCATGCCCGCAGACCTCGCCGTCATCGGACTCGGCCATCTCGGCCTCCCCCTCGCCCAGGCGGCCGTCGCCGCAGGGATCGAGACGGTCGGCTACGACAGCGGTCCGGTCACGGACTCCACCCTCACCGCCGCCGAGATCCGCCGCATGTCGGCGGCCGGCTTCCGGGTCACCACCAACCCCGCCGAGCTCGGCCGGGTCCGTACGGCCGTCATCTGCGCCCCCACCCAGCTCGGCGCCGACCGTGCACTGGACCTGTCCGCCATCGGGGAGGCCGGCCGCGCCCTCGCCGCCCGGCTGCGCCCGCACACCACCGTGATCCTCGAATCCGCCGTCCACCCCGGCGTCACCGAGGACTACCTGCGCCCGGTCCTCGAGGAGGGCTCCGGGCTCCGGGCCGGCCGGGACTTCCACCTGGCCTACTCCCCCAGCCGCCTCGACCCCGGCAACCGCACGCACGGCATCTCCAACACCCCCAAGGTGATCGGCGGCCTCACCCCCGCCTGTACGGAGTCCGCGCACGCCTTCTACGCCCGCCTCACCGAGAAGGTGGTCCGCGCCCGCGGCCTGCGCGAGGCCGAGACCGTACAGCTGCTGGAGACCAACTACCGGCACGTCAACATCGCCCTCATGAACGAGATGGCGGTGCTCTGCCACGACCTCGGCGTCGACCTGTGGGACGTCATCCGCTGCGCCGAGACCAAGCCGTACGGCTTCCAGGCGTTCCGTCCCGGCCCGGGGGTCGGCGGCCACGGCGTCCCCCTCGACCCCAACTACCTCCCCCACACCACCCGCACCCCCGGCCACCCCCTGCGCATGGTCGGCCTGGCGCAGGAGATCAACAACCGGATGCCGCACTACGTCATCCAGCGCTCCGCCACCCTGCTGAACGAGCACGGCAAGTCCGCCCGCGGCGCCCGCGTCCTGCTCCTCGGCGTCACCTACAAGCCCGACCTCGCCGACCAGGAGGGCTCCCCGGCGCGCGAGATCGCCAGCCGCCTCCTCGACCTGGGCGCGCTGGTCAGCTACCACGACCCGTACATCACGGGCTGGCGGGTGAGGGACCAGCCGGTCCCCCGGGCCGAATCCCTGTACGAGGCCGCCGCGAACGCGGACCTGACGATCCTGCTCCAGCACCACCGCACCTATGACCTGCAAGGCCTCGCGGTAAAGGCGCAGTTGCTCCTGGACACCCGCGGCGCCAGCCCGGCGGGCGCAGCCCACCGGCTCTGATCCCGGGAAATTCCCCCTCACGGATGCCGCCCGGGCCTGCTAGCCTGCGGCGTCACTTATCTCGCACTTACGCCCTCCGGGCGTTCGCATGCCCGAATCCCTGGGGGGGATTTCCCAATGAGCCAGAACTTCCAGCCGCCGGCGCCCGACTCCTTCACCGAGGCCCCGGCCGCCCCGGCTCCGGCCCGCACCGGCAACTTCGGTCTGGGCATCGTCGCCGCCGTCGTCGCGGCCCTGGTCGCCGCCGGCGCGTACGGCGGCATCATGAACGCCATCGACCGCGAGGTCGGCTACGCCGCGGCCGGTGTCGGCCTGCTCGTCGGCCTCGCGGCCGGCAAGATCGGCGGCCGCAACCCGGTCCTGCCCGTGATCGCCGCCGTCCTCTCGCTCGGCGCCGTCTACCTCGGCCAGCTGTTCTTCATCGCGCTCGTCCTGGCCGACTACGGCAACGTCGGCGTGGGCGAGGTCCTCAGCCAGGCGGGCGTCAGCGGCCTCAACGACGTCTGGAAGGAGAGCATGGACGCCATGTCCTTCGTCTTCCTCGCGATCGGCGGCTTCGTCGCCTTCGGCTCGGCCAAGAAGGTCAGCGACTGACCCCGCAGCGCCGCGTACGCCGGAGGGCCGGCACCCCGCTCGGGGGTGCCGGCCCTCCGGCATTGCGTACGGCAGCGCTGACCGGCACCGATCGGCGCCGGTCAGCGGTGTCAGCGGCTGTGCTGCGAGTCCGCGACCGTGACCTCGACCCGCTGGAACTCCTTGAGCTCGCTGTAACCGGTGGTGGCCATCGAGCGGCGCAGCGCGCCGAAGATGTTCATCGAGCCGTCCGGGGTGTGCGACGGGCCGGTGAGGATCTCCTCGGTGGTGCCGACCGTGCCCAGGTCCACCTTCTTGCCGCGCGGCACGTCCTCGTGGACGGCCTCCATGCCCCAGTGGTTGCCCTTGCCCGGCGCGTCCGTGGCGCGGGCCAGCGGGGACCCCATCATCACGGCGTCGGCGCCGCAGGCGACGGCCTTCGGGATGTCGCCCGACCAGCCCACGCCGCCGTCGGCGATGACGTGCACGTAGCGGCCGCCGGACTCGTCCATGTAGTCGCGGCGGGCCGCGGCCACGTCCGCGACGGCGGTCGCCATCGGGACCTGGATGCCGAGCACGTTGCGCGTGGTGTGCGCGGCGCCGCCGCCGAAGCCCACCAGGACGCCCGCGGCGCCGGTGCGCATCAGGTGCAGGGCCGCGGTGTAGGTGGCGCAGCCGCCCACGATGACCGGGACGTCGAGCTCGTAGATGAACTGCTTGAGGTTCAGCGGCTCGGCGGCGCCGGAGACGTGCTCCGCGGAGACGGTGGTGCCGCGGATCACGAAGATGTCCACGCCCGCGTCCACGACGGCCTTGGAGAACTCGGCGGTGCGCTGCGGGGACAGCGCGGCGGCGGTGACGACGCCCGAGTCGCGCACCTCCTTGATGCGCTGCCGGATCAGGTCGGCCTGGATGGGGGCGGAGTAGATCTCCTGGAGGCGGCGGGTCGCGGCCTGCTCGTCCAGCTCCGTGATCTCGTCGAGCAGCGGCTGCGGGTCCTCGTACCGGGTCCACAGGCCTTCGAGGTTCAGCACGCCGAGGCCGCCGAGCTCGCCGATGCGGATCGCGGTCTGGGGGGAGACGACCGAGTCCATGGGGGCGGCCAGGAAGGGGAGCTCGAAGCGGTACGCGTCGATCTGCCAGGCGATCGAGACCTCCTTCGGGTCCCGGGTACGCCGGCTCGGGACGATGGCGATGTCGTCGAACGCGTACGCCCTGCGGCCGCGCTTGCCGCGCCCGATCTCGATCTCAGTCACGTGTGGTGGCCTTTCCTCTGGGTCTGCCCGTCCAGTATCCCCGAACCCCGGGGGCCCGCGTTCCGGTGACCGCTGTACGGACGGGTGCGCGGGCACGGCGAAGGGGGCGGGCCCGGCCGGACCCGCCCCCTCACCTCACGCTCTTCAGCCCTTGCGGGAGTAGTTCGGCGCTTCCACCGTCATCTGGATGTCGTGCGGGTGGCTCTCCTTGAGGCCCGCCGAGGTGATCCGGACGAAGCGGCCGCGGTCCTGCAGCTCGGGGACCGTGCGGCCGCCGACGTAGAACATCGACTGGCGCAGGCCGCCGACGAGCTGGTGCACGACTGCGGAGAGCGGACCGCGGTAGGGCACCTGGCCCTCGATGCCCTCGGGGATGAGCTTGTCGTCGCCGCCCACGCCCTCCTGGAAGTAGCGGTCCTTGGAGAAGGACTTGCGGTCGCCGCGGGACTGCATGGCGCCGAGCGAGCCCATGCCACGGTAGGACTTGAACTGCTTGCCGTTGATGAAGAGCAGCTCGCCCGGGGACTCCTCACAGCCCGCGAGCAGCGAGCCGAGCATCACCGTGTCGGCGCCCGCGACCAGGGCCTTCGCGATGTCGCCGGAGTACTGGAGGCCGCCGTCGCCGATGACCGGGACGCCCGCGGCCTTCGCGGCGAGCGAGGCCTCGTAGATCGCGGTGACCTGCGGGACGCCGATGCCGGCCACGACGCGGGTGGTGCAGATGGAGCCGGGGCCGACGCCGACCTTGATGCCGTCGCAGCCGGCGTCGATCAGCGCCTGGG
Source organism: Streptomyces sp. NPDC048349 (assembly GCF_040651925.1). Lineage (NCBI taxonomy): Bacteria > Bacillati > Actinomycetota > Actinomycetes > Kitasatosporales > Streptomycetaceae > Streptomyces > Streptomyces sp. NPDC048349. The sequence continues at coordinate 25,357 of NZ_JBEZLA010000002.1, forward strand.
CGCCGTCGCGGGTGGCGACGTTGCCGCCGATGACGTCGACGGAGGAGTTCGACTTGATCTTGGCGACCATGTCGCCGACCAGGCGGGAGTGGCCGTGGGCGGTGTCGACGACGATGAAGTCGGCGCCCGCCTCGATCAGCGCCTGGGCGCGGTCGTACGCGTCACCGGCGACGCCGACGGCAGCGCCGACCAGCAGGCGGCCGTCCTTGTCCTTGGCGGCGTTCGGGTACTTCTCGGCCTTGACGAAGTCCTTGACCGTGATGAGGCCCTTGAGGATGCCCGCGTCGTCGACCAGCGGAAGCTTCTCGATCTTGTGGCGGCGCAGCAGCTCCATGGCGTCGACGCCGGAGATGCCGACCTTGCCCGTGACCAGCGGCATCGGGGTCATGACCTCGCGCACCTGGCGGCTGCGGTCCGACTCGAAGGCCATGTCGCGGTTGGTGACGATGCCGAGGAGCTTGCCCGCCGCGTCGGTGACCGGGACGCCGGAGATGCGGAACTTCGCGCACAGCTCGTCGGCCTCGCGCAGGGTCGCGTCCGGGTGCACCGTGATCGGGTCGGTGACCATGCCGGACTCGGAGCGCTTGACCAGGTCGACCTGGTTGGCCTGGTCGGCGATGGAGAGGTTGCGGTGCAGTACGCCGACGCCGCCCTGGCGGGCCATCGCGATGGCCATGCGGGCCTCGGTGACCTTGTCCATGGCGGCGGACAGCAGCGGAACGTTCACCCGGACGTTGCGCGAGATGAGGGAGGAGGTGTCGATCTCGTCCGGGGCCATGTCCGACGCGCCCGGCAGCAGCAGCACGTCGTCGTAGGTCAGTCCGAGCGTGGCGAATTTGTCGGGCACTCCGTCGGCAGTCATGACACCTTCCCAAATGGTCTTGCTCAGCGCGGATGTCCATGCTAACGGGATCCCGCAGCGTCTCATTCCACGAGCAAGGCCGATCGAAAGTTTCGTCGCTTCCTACGACGATCCGCCGGAGGGTTCCTACTGCTCGGCGAGGGCGCGCAGCCGGCTGAGGGCGCGGTGCTGGGCCACCCGCACGGCTCCCGGCGACATCCCGAGCATCTGCCCGGTCTCCTCGGCGGTCAGCCCGACGGCCACCCGCAGGACGAGGAGCTCGCGCTGGTTCTCCGGCAGGTTGGCCAGGAGCTTCTTGGCCCAGGCCGCGTCGCTGCTGAGCAGCGCCCGCTCCTCGGGGCCGAGCGAGTCGTCGGGGCGCTCCGGCATCTCGTCGGACGGGACCGCCGTGCTGCCGGGGTGCCTCATGGCGGCCCGCTGCAGGTCGGCGACCTTGTGCGCGGCGATGGCGAAGACGAAGGCCTCGAAGGGCCGCCCGGTGTCCCGGTAGCGCGGCAGGGCCATCAGGACGGCGACGCAGACCTCCTGCGCCAGGTCCTCCACGAAGTGGCGGGCGTCACCCGGGAGCCGCGAGAGCCGGGTGCGGCAGTAGCGGATCGCGAGCGGGTGAACGAAGGCGAGCAGGTCGTGCGTGGCCTGCTCGTCGCCCTCCACCGCCCTGCGTACGAGCGCGCTGACGGCCCCGGCACTGCCGCCTTTGGCGGCGCCGGTCGGGCCTGTGGCCGCGGGGGACCCCAGGGCCTCGTCGTCGCGCATCAATCCATGGTGCCTTGGCGCCGGAGGTTCCGCGGCACCACGGCCGGTTTCGTGCGTCGAAGCGTTATGAGCGGGTGCGCCGGAACTCATGGTCTGCACCCTCCCCTCCCGCTCGGCCGAATGGTCCCCGAGGACGAGGACCCCACATTTCCAAGAATGCGGCACACCCTCAAGGATGCGGCATCGCGCACGAAGCGACACGTCCCCCGGATTGTGCCCCGCCAATCCCCGGGTGCGCACCGGGTACGACGGGGCTCACGGTCGTCGGACCGGGCCGTGACCCGTGGGTCAGCGGACCAGGCCCCAGCGGAAGCCGAGCGCGACGGCGTGCGCCCGGTCCGAGGCGCCGAGCTTCTTGAACAGCCTGCGGGCGTGCGTCTTGACCGTGTCCTCGGAGAGGAAGAGCTCGCGCCCGATCTCCGCGTTGGACCGGCCGTGGCTCATGCCCTCCAGCACCTGGATCTCGCGCGCGGTGAGCGTGGGCGCGGCGCCCATCTCGGCCGAGCGGAGCCGGCGCGGGGCCAGCCGCCAGGTCGGGTCGGCGAGCGCCTGGGTGACCGTGGCCCGCAGTTCGGCGCGCGAGGCGTCCTTGTGCAGGTAGCCCCGGGCTCCGGCGGCGACCGCGAGGGCCACGCCGTCCAGGTCCTCGGCGACCGTGAGCATGATGATGCGGGCGCCGGGGTCGGCCGAGAGCAGCCGGCGCACCGTCTCCACACCGCCCAGCCCGGGCATCCGTACATCCATCAGAATGAGGTCGGAGCGGTCGGCACCCCAGCGGCGGAGGACTTCCTCGCCGTTGGCAGCCGTCGTCACACGCTCGACGCCGGGCACGGTGGCAACCGCGCGACGGAGCGCCTCTCGGGCAAGCGGGGAGTCGTCGCAGACGAGGACGGATGTCATGACCGCCCTCCGCAGCTGCTGATGCGCGTCACCTTGAGCCTCCAGGCTGGTACGTATCGTCACCTGTGCGGTCGATGTCCCCGGACACCTGTCCGAGAACTTATGGGTTCAACCGCCTTCGCACTCTCAACGATGGTCACTCGAAAGAGTTACGGGTCGGACGGACACCTTCGCAACTCTACGTGAGGAAGCGAACACGACACGGACGCCACAAGGCAACTGTCCTCCATGTGGAGCTATGCCCTATTTGGCGGCTTTCCTTCCGTTTGGCACATGTCTGAGGCTAGATTCCCAATGAGTCATATTTACATCTACTACGACAGTAGGTGTGGAGACATGGACCCTATCCGCCTCAGTACCGGCACCAAGAGGACTACCCATGGCAGATTTCTCCCGCCTCCCCGGCCCGAACGCCGACCTCTGGGACTGGCAGCTCCTCGCTGCCTGCCGCGGGGTCGACAGCTCCCTCTTCTTCCACCCGGAAGGTGAGCGGGGCGCGGCCAGGAGCGCGCGCGAGGCCTCGGCTAAAGAGGTCTGCATGCGATGCCCGGTCCGCGCGGAATGTGCCGCGCACGCGCTCGCCGTCCGCGAGCCCTACGGAGTGTGGGGAGGCCTCACGGAGGACGAGCGAGAGGAACTGATGGGCCGCGCGCGCCACCGCCTGATCCCGGCGTCCAGTGCGATCGGACCGATCCCGCCCCACTGATCCGGAGAACACACGCCCGAAGGAACGTTTCTGCGATTCCTGTGGGTTCACTCGACCCGCCACGGCCACCGGGCGTGTCGCAGCCCGGGGCGAAACGTCACGCGTTCGGCCGTACGTACCCGCCAGACACGGAGGGTCAGCGCGTGGCGGCCCGCTCCAGCTCGGCCAGCGTCGCGGCCACGGCCGGCACCCGGGCCAGGTCGGGCAGGGTCAGCGCCACGACCTCCCGCTCCACGGCCGGCTCCACGGCCACCGTGCTGACGCCCTTGGCCCGTACGGACTCCACGGCGAGCTGTGGCAGCACCGCGACGCCCAGCCCCGCGCCCACCAGGCCGACGACCGCCGGGTAGTCGTCGGTCGCGAAGTCGATCCGCGGGGTGAAGCCCGCGCTCTCGCACACCTCCACCAGATGGCGGCGGCAGCGCGGACAGCCCGCGATCCACGGTTCGTCGGCGAGCTCCGCCATGCCCACGCGTTCGGCCCCGGCCAGCCGGTGGCCCTCGGGAACCAGCCCGACGAGGCGGTCGGTCAGCAGCGGGCGCACCACCAGGTCCTCCCATTCCGCCGCCGATCCGGCCGCCCCGCCGTAGCGGAAGGCCAGCGCGAGGTCGCCCTCCCCCTCGCGCAGCATCTCCACCGAGCGCGGCGGTTCGGCCTCGACCAGGGAGATCCGGGTCCCCGGGTGCTCGGCGCGCATCGCCGCGAGCGCGGTCGGCACCAGGGTGGAACTGCCGCTGGGGAAGGACACCAGCCGGACCCGGCCCGCGCGCAGCCCGGCGATGGCCGCCACCTCTTCCTCGGCGGCGGTCAGCCCGGACAGGATGCCCGAGGCATGCCGGACCAGGGCGGCGCCGGCCTGGGTCAGCCGCATCTCGCGGCCGGTGCGGATGAGCAGCGGAGTGCCGGCCGACTGCTCCAGCGCCTTCATCTGCTGCGAGACGGCGGGCTGGGTGCAGCCGAGCTCGCGGGCGGCGGCGGAGAAGGACCCCGTCCCGGCGACGGCGCGCAGTACCCGGAGATGACGTGCCTCGATCATTTCTCGAGCATAAGCCCCGCTTTGGCCGCTGCGCGAATACCCCCGTGACGCTTTGGGGTCGCTCGGCTAATTTGACTGCATGGGCCCGATGCAACTGATCTCCGTGAACCTCGGCCGCGCCACGGCCGTCGACTACACCGACGCCGAAGGGGGCATGACCGGCCACGGCAAGCGCCCGGTCCCCGGACCGGTCCGCGTCTTCGCCCCCGGCCCCAGGGCCACCGGTCCGGGCAGCGGCCTGGAGGGTGACGCCGTCTGCGACCGCCGCCACCACGGCGGAGACCACCAGGCCGTCTACGCGTACGCGCGCGAGGACCTGGACCTGTGGGAGCGCGAGCTGGGCCGCGAGCTGCCCGCCGGCGCCTTCGGCGAGAACTTCACCACCTCCGGCATCGACCTCAACACCGCCCGCCTCGGCGACCGCTGGCGCGTCGGTGCGGACCTGGTGCTCGAGGTGGCCTCGGCCCGCATTCCGTGCCGGACCTTCCAGGGGGCCCTGGGCGAGAGCGCCTGGGTCAAGCGGTTCACCCGGGAGGCACGGCCGGGCGCGTACCTGCGGGTGATCGAGGAGGGCTCCGTCAGGCCGGGCGACACCATCGAGATCACCCACCGTCCGGACCACGACGTGACGGTGGAGTTGTGGTTCCGCGCCTTCACCACCGAGCGCACCCTGCTGCCGCGCACCCGGGCCGCGGGCGCGGCGATGGAGCCGGAGGCCCACGAGCGGGTGCGCCAGTACGTGGAGAAGTACGGGGCCGGGGCCGGGGCGAGGTAGGGCCGCCGTCCGGGAGCACTAGGTTGCGCCTATGACGACTGCGTTGATTACAGGATCCACGGCGGGCATCGGCGCCGCCTTCGCCCGGCGGCTCGCCGCCCAGGGGCACAGTCTGGTGCTGGTGGCTCGCGACACCAAGCGGCTCGGCGAGCAGGCCACCGAACTCCACGACCGGCACGGCATCGAGGCCGAGGTGCTGGCCGCAGACCTCTCCACCGAGGAGGGCATCGCGGCGGTCGAGCGCCGCCTCGACGACCGCACCCACCCGGTGGACCTGCTGGTCAACAACGCCGGCTTCGGCAACAAGGGCCGCTACCTCGAGGTCTCCATGGCCGACGAGCTGACCATGCTGAAGGTGCACGTCGAGGCGGTGCTGCGGCTGACCTCGGCGGCCACCGGGTCGATGCGCTCGCGCGGCCGCGGCGGCGTGATCAACGTGGCCTCGGTGGCGGCGTTCGTACCGCGCGGCACCTACGGGGCGAGCAAGGCCTGGGTCGTGCAGTTCACGCAGGGCGCGGCGCGTGACCTGTCGGGGTCCGGGGTACGGCTGATGGCGCTGTGCCCCGGCTTCGTACGGACGGAGTTCCACCAGCGGGCCGGCATGGGCACGGACAACATCCCGGGGTGGATGTGGCTCGACGCCGACAAGCTGGTGGCCGCGGCCCTGGCGGACCTGGCGCGGGGCAAGACGGTGTCGATCCCCGACCCGCGGTACAAGGCGCTGATGGGCGTGGTGAAGCTGACGCCGCGCGGGCTGCTGGGCGGGATGTCCTCACGTACGGGCCGCAAGTACGGTCCCCAGTAGTCCTCGTACTCACGGGTAGACCAACCTATTGGGCGAAATCTTCCTAAAATGGACATGCCCCTTCGAGTCCGGGAGACCGTCATGACATTCGTACAGATAATCGATTACAAGACCAGTCGGCAGGACGACCTCACTCAGCTGCTGGACCGGTACGTCTCGCAGAGCCAGGGCAAGCGCACTGTCACCCACAGCATCGTGGGCAAGGACCGCGAGAACGAGAACCACTACGTGGACGTGGTCGAATTCCCCTCGTACGAAGAGGCCATGAAGAACTCTCAGCTCCCGGAGACGGACAAGATGTTCCAGGAGATGGTGGCCCTCTGTGAGGGGATGCCCAGCTTCACCAACCTGGACGTCGTACGGGACGAGCACCTCAACAAGATGCTCGCGGCCCGCATGTTCGACGAGCTGGCCATGTCGGGGGACCGCTCCGTCGCCGAGGAGATCTTCGCCTCCGACTACGCCGACCACGACATGGTCAAGGCCGACACCAACGCCCAGGGGATCGACGCCCTGATGGCGGACCTCGACATGTGGCGGTCCGCTTTCGAGATGTCCTTCACCAAGAACCAGCAGATCGCCGAAGGCGACTTCGTCACCACCCTGTGGACCTGGAACGCAACGCACACAGGGGAGTTCATGGGCCTCGCCCCGACCGGCAAGAAGGTCAGCGCGACCGGCTCGACGACGTTCCGCTGCAAGGACGGAATGATCGCCGAGGGCTGGTGGCATTACGACATCTTGAGCGTGATGCGGCAGTTGGGCCTCATGGAGGGCATGCCGGCCTGACCGCGCTCCTCACGACCCGCGCGGAAGGCGCCCACGCGAAGGCGACCCACGCGAAGGCGACCCACGCGAAGGCCCCCGTCCCACCGTACGAAGCGGTGGGACGGGGGCCTTCACACATGCGGCGACAGCGTCAGTGGCTGTGACCGTGACCGTGGCCGTGGCCCGCGTCGGCCTCTTCCTCGGCCGGCTTCTCGACGACCAGGGTCTCGGTCGTGAGCAGCAGGGAGGCGATGGAGGCGGCGTTCTCCAGCGCGGAGCGGGTGACCTTCACCGGGTCGATGACGCCGGCCTTGACCAGGTCGCCGTACTCGCCGGTGGCGGCGTTGAAGCCCTGGCCCTTGTCGAGCTCGGCGACCTTCGAGGTGATGACGTAGCCCTCGAGGCCGGCGTTCTCGGCGATCCAGCGCAGCGGCTCGACGGCGGCGCGGCGCACGACCGCGACACCGGTGGCCTCGTCGCCCGACAGGCCGAGGTTGCCCTCGAGGACCTTGACGGCGTGGACGAGCGCGGAGCCACCGCCGGAGACGATGCCCTCCTCGACCGCGGCGCGGGTCGCCGAGATGGCGTCCTCGAGGCGGTGCTTCTTCTCCTTGAGCTCCACCTCGGTGGCGGCGCCGACCTTGATGACGCAGACGCCGCCGGCGAGCTTCGCCAGACGCTCCTGCAGCTTCTCGCGGTCCCAGTCGGAGTCCGTGGCCTCGATCTCGGCCTTGATCTGGTTGACGCGGCCGAGAACGTCCTCGTGGCTGCCGCCACCGTCGACGATGGTCGTGTCGTCCTTGGAGATCGTGACGCGGCGGGCGGTGCCCAGGACGTCCAGACCGGCCTGGTCGAGCTTGAGGCCGACCTCCTCGGCGATGACGGTGGCACCGGTGAGGGTGGCCATGTCCTGCAGCATCGCCTTGCGGCGGTCACCGAAGCCGGGGGCCTTGACGGCCACCGCGTTGAAGGTGCCGCGGATCTTGTTGACGACGAGGGTGGAGAGCGCCTCGCCCTCGACGTCCTCGGCGATGATCAGCAGCGGCTTCGAGGCGCCGGCCTGGATGACCTTCTCGAGCAGCGGCAGGAGGTCCTGGATGGAGGAGATCTTGCCCTGGTTGATCAGGATGTACGGGTCGTCGAGGACGGCCTCCATGCGCTCCTGGTCGGAGACCATGTACGGCGAGAGGTAGCCCTTGTCGAAGGCCATGCCCTCGGTGAACTCCAGCTCCAGGCCGAAGGCGTTGGACTCCTCGACGGTGATGACACCGTCCTTGCCGACCTTGTCCATCGCCTCGGCGATGAGCTCGCCGACCTGCTGGTCCTGCGCGGAGAGCGCGGCCACGGCGGCGATGTCAGACTTGTCCTCGATGGGGCGGGCGGTCGCGAGGAGGTCCTCGGACACGGCCTTGACCGCGGCGTCGATGCCCTTCTTCAGGGCGGCCGGGGACGCACCCGCGGCGACGTTGCGCAGACCCTCGCGGACCAGCGCCTGGGCCAGCACGGTGGCGGTGGTGGTGCCGTCACCCGCGATGTCGTTGGTCTTGGTCGCCACCTCCTTCACGAGCTGCGCGCCCAGGTTCTCGTACGGGTCGTCCAGCTCGACCTCGCGGGCGATGGTGACACCGTCGTTGGTGATGGTGGGGGCGCCGAACTTCTTGTCGATGACGACGTTGCGGCCCTTGGGACCGATCGTCACCTTCACCGTGTCGGCAAGCTTGTTGACGCCGCGCTCGAGGGCGCGACGGGCGTCCTCGTCGAACTTCAGGATCTTCGGCATGGGAGCGGTTCAGTCCTCTCGTTGCGATCCTCGGCCGCTCACCGCGACCTCCACCGCCTAGAACGAACTACGCCCCTCGCCGCCCGGCATCAGCAGGGTGACCAGGGGCGCAGCTCAAATCAAAACTGGAAGCGAATTACTTCTCGACGATCGCGAGCACGTCGCGGGCCGAGAGGACGAGGTACTCCTCGCCGCTGTACTTCACTTCGGTGCCGCCGTACTTGCTGTACAGCACGATGTCGCCGACGTTGACGTCCAGCGGGAGACGCTGGCCGTCCTCGAACCGGCCCGGGCCCACGGCGAGGACGACGCCCTCCTGGGGCTTCTCCTTCGCGGTGTCCGGGATGACCAGGCCGGAGGCCGTGGTCTGCTCGGCGTCGAGCGGCTGGACCACAATGCGGTCCTCAAGCGGCTTGATGGCAACCTTGGAGCTGGCGGTCGTCACGATCCGACCTCCCCCTTCGGAGATCCGGGGTTAACTGTCTGAGGTGGCGACCAGGTCGATCCGTCGTCGCGGGTGCCGGACCTGCCTGTCGCTGTGTTGGCACTCACCGGGGGCGAGTGCCAGGTGCGAGACTATTCCGGCGATTAGCACTCGGTCAAGCGGAGTGCCAATTATCGACGGTGGGCGTTGCGCGGACCGGCTCCCGGAACCGGCGAAATCCCGGCGCACGGACGTTCGATCTCCTTACCCTCCGGTCATGACCAGGACGAACTCCGGCGTGCGGTGGCGGTACGCCGTCCCGATCGCGGTCGGCCTCGTGGCCGGTACCTACATGCTGTCGAACGCCGTGCCGCGGCTCGCGGCCCAGGCGGCCGGGGTCGAGGGCGCCTTCAGTGCCACCCGGTGTACGGAGGAGCGGGACTCGGACGGGGACCTGCACTGGATGTGCGAGGGCTCCTTCGCGGCGGGCGACGGATCGTTCGCGATCCCCCGGGTCGAGGTCGATACCGCCTTCGACACCCGGCCGGACGGACCCACGACCGCCTTCGTCCTCGGGCCGTCCTCCGGCACGGCCGTCCGGCCGGGCGTCCTCGTGTGGCTAGGGCCGGGGGCGGTGGGGGCGCTCTCGCTCGCCCTTCCCGTGTGGGCGCTGCGTCGGGGGAGGAAGGGCGCGAGGAACCACGGGGAGGACATCAACGTCATAGACGATATGAAGATAAAGCGCCTCATTGCCGAGCAGATCGGGCCGAAGGCCCCTCCGAGCCCGAGCGCACCAGGCGCTGCTTCCCCTTCATCTCCCCCACCGTCGCCGGCGGCAGGACCTTTCGCACCCTCCGGGTCGTCCGCGTCGTCCGCCCTCACGGCCGGGCCCGGCTCCACGGACGGTGGCGGCATCCCGTGCGTGGACTGAAACCCCTGACGACGGCGGGCTCGCGCCGCCGCACCGAGGCGCTGCTGCTCGTCTTCGTCGTCGCCCTCGCCGTTTTCGGCCACGCCAACGCCGGCCTCGCCATGAACGGCGAGCTGCCACCCAACCTCACCGGCTTCACGATCAGCATGACGCTGCTGTCGCTGGTCGGGCACCTGGGCATCCGCCGGTTCGCGGCGTACGCCGACCCGCTGGTCTTCCCGTTGGCCATGCTGCTGACCGGGCTGGGGCTGGTGCTGATCCACCGCCTCGACCAGGGGTACATCGAGCGGTACAACTCGGACGCGAACGCTCCGGGCCAGCTGATGTGGACGGTGGTCGGGGTCGCCGCCTGCCTCCTGGTGGTGGCGCTGCTGCGCGACCACCGGCTGCTGCAGCGGTTCATCTACCTCACGATGGCCGTCGCGCTGGTGCTGCTGATCGCCCCGGCGTTCTTCGGGGCGGACACGTACGGCGCCAAGCGGTGGATCATCCTCTTCGGGTTCTCGCTCCAGCCCGGCGAATTCGTGAAGATCATGATTGCGATCTTCTTCGCGGGCTACCTCGTCGTCCACCGGGACTCGCTGGCCCTGGCCGGCCGCACGTTCCTCGGCATGCGGCTGCCGCCCATGCGCCAGCTGGGACCGATCATCACGGTGTGGATCGTCTCGATGCTGGTGCTGGTCTTCGAACGCGACCTGGGTACGTCGCTGATCTTCTTCGGCGTCTTCGTGGTGATGCTGTACGTGGCCACCGAGCGCACCAGCTGGATCGTGTGCGGCCTGTTCATGGCGGCGGTGGGCGCCTTCGCCGTGGGCTCGACGGAACCGCACGTCAAGGCGCGCGTGGCGGCCTGGCTGAATCCACTCTCCGTCTACTGGGACACCCCTCCCCCGGGGATCACCTCGGACCAGTCGGCGCAGGCGCTGTTCAGCTTCGGCACGGGCGGCATCTCCGGAACGGGTCTCGGCATGGGCCACCCGGAGCTGATCAAGTTCGCGGGCCGCAGCGACTTCATCCTGACGACGGTCGGCGAGGAGCTCGGCCTGGCCGGGGTCATGGCGGTCCTGATCCTGTACGCGCTCCTCGTGCAGCGAGGGCTGCGGATGGCACTCGGCGCCCGCGACCCCTTCGGCAAACTGCTGGCGGTGGGCCTCGCCTCGGCGCTGGCCCTCCAGGTCTTCGTGGTCGCGGGCGGCGTCACCGGCCTGATCCCCCTGACGGGCAAGGCCCTGCCGTTCCTGGCCAAGGGCGGCTCGTCCCTCCTGGCCAACTGGATCATGATCGCCCTGCTGCTCCGCATCAGCGACAGCGCGGAACGCCAACGCCAGGCGGACGCCCGGGGCCCGGTGGAAACGACGATCACGCCGGTGGTGTCGGGGGTGTAGGGGGCTCGGCCTTGGCCCGGGGTGGGCCCGGAGTCAGCCGGTGACATGCGCAGCACGGGTGGCCGGCGGGCGGGGGCGCCGTGCGAAGGTCGCGCCGTGCGAAGGTCGCGCCGTGCGAAGGCGCTGCCCTGATGGCCGTTCAGGCCTTGCTGCCGGGGCTGCCGGGGCTGCCCGTGGCCGGGGAGCCGGCCTGCCATTCGCGGGCGATCCCTCGGATCAGTGCCGGGTAGACGCCGAGGTACCGGAAGGGCTTGATGGCCGCCATGTACGCGGCGCCGAGCGGTCCGTTCGGTTTCACCAGGACGGCCATCTGGCCGCGGTAGCCGCCGGAGCCGTCCGGGACCCAGCCGATGTGCATCACGCCGTGCACGGTCCTGTTGGCCATCTCCGCCGCCCACTCGTCCCGCGTCTGGTAGACGGAGGTGAACGGGACCGAGTCGAGGTCCGGCCCGCGGGGACCTTCGCGGAGGTCCGCCGGCAGGCGGTCCCGCAGCGTCGGCACCCGGCCGCCGATGCCGGTGGTGGGCTTGTCCAGGCCGAGCAGTGCGCCGAGCTTCCAGCGGAGCGCGAAGAGCATGCGCCCCACCGGGGAGGGCACGGGATCGCCCTTGCCGTGCGCGAGCTGGCGCACGAGCCGCTCGAGGTCGTCGGGGCCGCCCGGCGTCGGGAGCGCCCACACGTCCTCCAGGTGGAAGTCGCCGGCGATTTCGTGGATCCGCCAGGGCTGGGAGGTGTGCGCGGTCCGGGGGAGTCTCATGAACAAGCTCCTGTCTATACGATGCCGTATAGATGCAGGCTAGCACCTGTCTATACGGCACCGTATAGACAGGGGGAGACGTGAGCGGAGACACAGCATGGGCACGACCCGCACGCCCCGCGGCAAGTGGATCGAGGAGGGGTTGCGGGCGCTCGCCTCGGGCGGTCCCGAGGCCGTCAGGATCGAGTCGCTCGCGCAGGCCCTCGGCGTCAGCAAGGGCGGTTTCTACGGGTACTTCGGCAACCGGGGCGCGCTCTTGACCGAGCTGCTCGACACCTGGGAGCACGAGGCCGCCCAGGCGGTGATCGACCAGGTCGAGAGCGGCGGCGGAGAGGCCAGGGCCCGGCTGGAGCGGCTGTTCGCGATCGCCTCGTCCGGCGCCGAGGGGCCGATGACGGGCGTCGCGGCCGAGCTCGCGATCCGCGACTGGGCCCGGCGCGACGAGGACGTCGCGCAGCGCCTGCGGCGCGTCGACAACCGGCGCATGGACTACCTGCGCTCGTTGTTCGGGGCGATCTGCACCGACCCGGACGACGTCGAGGTGCGCTGCATGCTCGCCTTCTCCGTGCGGATCGGCGAGTACTTCATCGCCGCCGATCACGGAGGTCGCAGCCGGGCCGAGATGATGGAGCTGACCAAGCGCTGGCTGCTGCGGTAGCGGCGCCCGTCCCGCCCTTCCGCCCTACAGGTAGTCCTCCAGGCGCCCTATCCGGTAGCCCTGGTCCTGGATGCGCTGGAGCATCCGGGTCGTCATCTGGGTCTCCGTCGTGCCCTTGAGCTCGGCGGGGCCGCGGAAGTGCGCCAGGATGATGTCGCCCGGTTTGAGGGCGGATCCCTCGGCGTACTGGAAGTTGTTGATCTGCATCGAGACCTTCCACAGCACCAGGGACGAGACTCCGCACTCCGAGGCGGCCCGGAGGGTGTCGTCGTTGTAGTTGCCGAAGGGCGGGCGGAAGAGCGGCGGGCGCTGCCCGAAGCGCTTCTCCAGGCGTTCCTGCTGGCCGCATATCTGGTGCTTCTGCGCCTCGAAGGACAGGGTCCGCAGGTTCGGATGCGTCAGGGTGTGGTTGTTGATCGTGCTCTGCGAGCCGTTGTCGCGGAGCTTCTCGAAGTGCCCGTAGTCCGACGAAGCCACGCTGTCCGTCAGGAACATGCTGATCGGCAGCTTCAGGTCGGCCGCCATCGTCAGGAACTCGGGGTCCTTCTCCGCGCCGTCGTCGTAGGTCAGGAAGACGACCTTGTCGTCCGCCGGGACGGGTATTCGGTCTATCACCGGGACCTTGCCCGGGGCGGCCTGGGGGATCTGCGGTTTCCGCTCCGGCTTCGGTGCGTACTGGACGGGTCCCGTCAGTCCCCATTTGCGGTACGCCTCGTCCGAGGGGGAGGACGGAGCGGAGGAGGCGGAGGGCGACGCGGAAGTGCCCGATGTCCCTTGCGTCGCCTTCGACTTGGGTCCGAGCCGCTCGGTGGTGTCCGCGCCACCCCCGCACCCCGTCAGGGACAGCGCCAGCGCGCCGGCCGCCAGCGTCCCGGCCACCAACCGGCGCGCGCGCTTCACAGATAGTCCTCCAGGCGAGCCACGGCGTACCCCTTGTCCGTGACGGTCTTCATGACATGACGGATCATGTCAGGCATCGTGCCCTTCCAGTCGTCCCTGCCCCGGAAATGGGTCAGGATGATGTCACCGGGATGCAGGTCGCGGTCCCATTCGCGGTACTCCATCCGGTTCGGGAAGGCCTCCGCGTTCCACAGCGGCACTGCCTTGATCCCACAGGACTTGGCCGCGCGCAGCGTGTCCTGGTTGTAGTTGCCGTACGGCGGGCGGAAGAGCGTGGGCCGCTTGCCGAACTGCCTCTGGATCGTGTCCTGCTGGCCGCAGATCTCCTCGCGCTGCTTCTCGTACGAGAGGCCGGGCATGTAGCGGTGGTTGAGCGTGTGGTTGTTCAGGGTGACGCCGGCGGCCTGCATCGCCTTGAAGTACGGGTAGTTGTCCTTGACGATGTAGTCGCTGAGGAAGGCCGTGTACGGGATCTTCAGCTCCTGCATCATCTTCAGGAACTCGGGGTCCTTCTCCGCGCCGTCGTCGACGGTCAGGAAGACGACCTTGTCCTCCGTGTCGATGGTGGTGAAGACCGGCGGGTACTCCTCCTGGTCCTCCACCTCGAAGCCGTCGCGCGTGGTGAGCTCCGGCTTCTCCTTGGGCGCCGGCGGCGCGGCCAGCGGGGTCTTGCGCAGCCCCCACTTCTTCGCCGCCGCGATGCGCGCCTGCTGGGCGGCCTTGGCCTTCTCGGCGGCGCTGAGCGCGCCCGCCGCGCCCGCCTCCGCGCCCTTGGCCGCCTTCGCCTTCTCGGCCTTGTCCGGTGCTCCGGACGACTCGTCTGAGCCGCACGCCGTGCCGAGGGCGGCTACCAGCAGGGCGGCCACGGCCACCCCGAACCGGCCGCGCGGACCCGCCGCGTACCGGTGACCCTGTTGCGTCTTATCTTCCTTTTGTCGGACTAGCTGCATAGCTGCGCATCCTGGCACCCGACACGCGGGTCCCCCGGAAGACACCGCGAGCGGAGCCCCACCTTCCACCGACTGGCCCACTCCCCCGCAGGCCCCGGCCCGTCACCGACAATGGACGCGTGACCCCCGAAGACTTCGCCGCCCTCCTCACCCCCGAGGGGCGCGCCCTCCTCGACTCGCTCCGCGACTACGACCCCGCCCAGGAGCTGGCCGTCGCCACCCGGCTGCGCCGCGAGCACCCCGCCCGGCTGGTCTCCGCCGCACTCGGGCAGGCCCGGCTGCGGCAGCGTGCGGTGGCGAAGTTCGGAGCCGAGGACGCCTTCCGGATGTACTTCACGCCGGGCGGCGGCGAGATGGCCACCCGGGCGTCCGTGGCCTCGTACCGCGCCGAGCGGCTCGCCGGCCTGGGCGTGCGCAGCCTCGCCGACCTGTGCTGCGGCATCGGCGGGGACGCCCTCGCCCTGGCACGGCTGGGCATCCGGGTGCTCGCGGTCGACCACGACCCGCTGACCGTCGCCGTCGCGCGGGCCAACGCCGAGGCGCTGGGGCTGGCGGAGCTGATCGAGGTCCGGGAGGCGGACGTGACGGAGGTGGACACCTCCGGCCACGACGCCGTGTTCATCGACCCGGCCCGGCGGGGCGGGCGCGGCCGCATCTTCGATCCGGAGTCCTACTCGCCGCCGCTGTCGTGGGCCGTGGAGGCGGCCCGTACGGCGAAGTACGCCGCCATCAAGATCGCCCCGGGGATCCCGCACGAGGCGGTCCCGGCCGAGGCCGAAGCCGAGTGGATTTCCGACCAGGGGGACGTGAAGGAGGCCGTGCTCTGGTTCGGGACCGCGCCGGGGACCGTGCGCGCCACCCTGCTGCCCGGCCCGCGCGCCCTGCACACCGCTGCTCCGCTGCCCGACCCGCAAGCGGGTCCGGTCGGCCGCTGGCTCTACGAACCCGACGGCGCCGTGATCCGTGCGCACCTCGTCGCCGAGGTGGCCGAGCAGCTGGGCGGCAGGCTGATCGACCCGACCATCGCGTACGTCACCGCCGACGAGCTGCGCGCGACGCCGTACGCGACGGCGTACGAGATCACCGACGTCCTGCCCTTCGGGCTGAAGAAGCTGAAGGCGTTGCTGCGCGAACGCGGGGTGGGCGTGCTGACCGTGAAGAAGCGCGGCTCGGCCGTCGAGCCGGAGGAGCTGCGCAAGAAGGTCAAGCCGCAGGGCCCGAACGCGGCGACGGTCTTCCTGACCCGGGTCGCGGGCGCCCCGTCCATGCTGATCGGCACACCGGCCGTACCACCGGCGGTGACCCCCGGGCGGTGAGGCTCCGCCCGGCCCGTCGCCGCCGGGCGGCGCTGTGCCGTGCGGCGCGAGCTGCGCGCCGGGCAGGTGGCTACGGCGCGGGCGCCCGGAAGGTGCGGACCGCCCAGCGGTAGTGGGCGGCCGCCTTGGCGAGGCCCAGCAGGCCGGTGATCCACAGGATCTGGCCGATGCCCATGGTGTACGCGACCTCTCCGTACGTCGTGTCGCCCGGGCGGGCCGAGACCGCGGCGGCGAAGGCCACCCACAGCCCGAAGGCGCCCAGGACGAGCGAGGTGACCAGCCAGGTCAGGCTCCGCCCCGGCGCCCGGACGCGGGCGTCGGCGACCGGATCGCGGTCCGACTCCCCCCAGGCGTGCAGCAGGTGGCGCACCTGCCGGTCCCGCCGGGCGCCCCGGGCGACCCAGAACCCGGCCGGGATCAGCACCCCCGCGCCGAGCACGGCGAGGATGAGGCCGTAGACGTAGCCGAACGGGTCGTGCTGCTCGAAGGCCATCCAGGCCATGCCGATGAAGGACCAGCCCAGCACGAAGACGGCCGCGACGGCCCACAGGAGCAGCAACCGCCCCACCCCCAGGCTGCGTCGGCCCAGATCGCTCAGGAAGCGTGCGCGGTCGGCCCGTACGACGGCCTCGTCCAGCCAGCCGCGCAGGTGCGCGGGCGGCGGCGGAGGCGGCAGGTCACGACAAGGCATGGACATGACGATAGCCGCCGGGGCCGCGCCGGACCGGGCGGCCCTAGTCGGCCTCGACCGACTCGAAGCGCCAGCGGTGCACCGCACGCGCGATCAAGTCGGCGGCGGGCTCCGGGAGTTCGGGGAGGTCCGCCGACACCCCCGCGGCCGCCTCCCACCAGGTGATCACCAGCACCCGGTCCTGCGGGGCCCGGAACACCTCGCGGCGCACCGGCTCCCGGGCGAGGACCTGGGCGCGGGCCCACTCCAGCAGTTCGTTGCCCCGGCCGTCGGCGGCCCGGGCCTCCCACATCAGCGCGACGGTGCTCATGAGTACAGGTTGTCCTTGCTCAGCTCGTGCACGTGGTCGTGGTCGTGGGAGTGGCCGTGACCGTGCGCGTGCCCGTGTCCGTGCCCCTGTGTCCCCGGCACGTGCGGGTCCGTCACCGGCAGCGAGGAGTCCGCCGACAGGTCCCAGTCCGAGGCCGCCCGGTTCCGCTTGACCATCTCCGCGCCCAGCGCCGCCACCATCGCGCCGTTGTCGGTGCACAGCTTCGGCCGCGGCACCCGCAGGATGATCCCCGCGTCGTCGCACCGCTCCTGCGCCAGCGAGCGCAGCCGCGAGTTGGCCGCCACCCCGCCGCCGATCATCAGGTGGTCGACGCCCTCGTCCTTGCACGCCCGGATCGCCTTGCGCGTCAGCACGTCCACCACGGCCTCCTGGAAGGACGCCGCCACATCGCGCACCGGCACCTCCTCGCCCGCGTTCCGCTTCGCCTCGATCCAGCGGGCGACGGCCGTCTTCAGCCCGGAGAAGGAGAAGTCGTACGCCGGGTCGCGCGGCCCCGTCAGCCCGCGCGGGAACGCGATCGCCTTCGGGTCGCCCTCGCGCGCGAGCCGGTCGATGACCGGGCCGCCGGGGAAGCCCAGCTGGAGCACGCGGGCGATCTTGTCGAAGGCCTCGCCCGCCGCGTCGTCGATGGTCGCGCCGAGCGGCCGTACGTCGGAGGTGATGTCGGGGGCCAGCAGCAGCGAGGAGTGCCCGCCCGACACCAGCAGGGCCATCGTCGGTTCCGGCAGCGGCCCGTGCTCCAGCTGGTCCACGCAGATGTGCGAGGCCAGGTGGTTCACGCCGTAGAGCGGCTTGCCCAGCGCGTACGCGTACGCCTTGGCCGCCGAGGTGCCCACCAGCAGCGCCCCCGCCAGGCCCGGTCCGGCCGTGACCGCGATGCCGTCGAGGTCACGGGCGCTGACTCCGGCCTCCTTCAGGGCGCGTTCGATGGTGGGGACCATCGCCTCCAGGTGGGCGCGCGAGGCCACCTCGGGCACGACCCCGCCGAAGCGCGCGTGCTCGTCGACGCTGGACGCGACCGCGTCCGCGAGCAGGGTCGTACCGCGGACGATGCCGACGCCGGTCTCGTCGCAGGAGGTCTCGATGCCGAGGACGAGAGGTTCGTCAGCCATTGCTCTCACTGCTCTCAGTTCGTGCTTGTGCGGGGTCGGTCAGTCGCATGACGAGCGCGTCGACGTTGCCGGGCTGGTAGTAGCCCCGCCGGAAGCCGATGGGCTCGAAGCCGAAGCGCTCGTAGAGCTTCTGGGCGCGGGCGTTGTCCACCCGGACCTCCAGCAGCACCTCGGCGCATTCGAAGGCGGTGGCGGCGCGCAGCAGGTCGGTCAGGAGCCGGGCGCCGAGCCCGGTCCCCCACTGGTCGCGGGCGGCCGCGATGGTCTGTACGTCGGCCAGGTCGCCGGCGGCGGCCAGCCCGGCGTAGCCCACCAGCCGGCCCGACGCGTCCTCGGCGACGACGTACCGGCGCGTGGCCTGCGGGCCGCGTGCGTGGGCCAGTTCCGACCAGAACATCGCGGCGGACCAGGCGTCGTCGGGGAACAGCTCGTGCTCCAGTTCCAGCACGGGCTCGATGTCCCACCAGCGCATCTCGCGCAGCGTGTGGGGAGTGGGGGTCACTGCGGGGTGACCACCTTGTAGTTCTTGGGCACCTGCGCGTCGGGCCGCCGCAGGTAGAGCGGGGTCGCAGGCAAGAACTCCAGGCCCGCCGCCAGGCGCTCCGCGGCCAGCGAGACCAGCGCGGCGGCCGTCTGGTGCTCGGGCCCGCGCGCGTCGGGGAAGACCTCGGGGTACAGCATGGCGCCCTGGCCCACTGCCGGGAGGCCCGCGACCTGCTCGGCGATGTCGGCCGGGCGGTCCACGGCGGGCTCGCCGACCCGCGTGCGGGGGTCCTCGTAGCGCGCCCAGTAGACCTCCTTGCGCCGCGCGTCGGTGGCGACGGTGAAGGGGCCCTCGATCCCGGCGGCACCGGCGGCGTACGCGAGCCCGTCGAGGGTGCACAGGCCGTGCACGGGCACGCCCAGCACGGCGGCGAAGGTGGAGGCGGTGACGAGGCCGACACGCAGACCGGTGTAGGGGCCGGGGCCGACCCCGACGACGATGCCGGTGACGGCGTCGAGCTTCAGCCCGGCCTCGGCGAGCACCTTGTCCACGGAGGGCAGCAGCAGCTCCCCGTGGCGGCGGGCGTCGACCAGGTTCGACTCGGCGAGGACGGACTCGCCGTCGTGCAGGGCGACGGTGACGGCGGGCGTGGCGGTATCTACAGCGAGCAAGAGCACGCGAACAGCCTACGACTCCACGGCCCCCGGGCTGTGCGGCCGGTTGCGGAGCGGGCCTGCTGCTACCTTTCGATCAGGCATCGGCCGAGGCAACAGGCAGCGCGGAGAGGTGGAGCAAGGTGGCACGCAGCAGCTCGGGAATCGTGGCCGGGCTCACCGCCGCGGCACTCGCCGCGATCGGTTTCCTCGGCTACCAGGCGTCCGCGACGGCTCCCGAACGGCCTGCGCAGGCGGCCGTGCAGGGCCCGGCCCCCGCCCCCAGCCCGGCCGCGGGCAAGCAGGACCCGGCGAAGCCGGTGCCGGTGCCGGAGGGCTCGGGCACCGGGGTGCGCGTCGTCTACTCGGTCGGGCAGAAGCGCGTGTGGCTGGTGGGCGAGGCAGGTCAGGAGCCCAAGTCGTTCACGGTGATGCCGAGCACGGTGCACCCGAAGGCGGGCAGCTACCTGGTGGGGTCGCGCTCGGGCGCGGTCACCGGCTCGGACGGGGTGCCGATCGAGCACGTCGTACGGTTCACCAGCGTGGAGGGCGTGGCGATCGGCTTCAGCGCCCGCGCGGACGGCGCGACACCGGCGCCCGACCCGAACCGCAAGACCGGCGGCATCCGCATGACGAAGGCCGACGGCGACGCGATGTGGGCCTTCGCCACGATCAACTCGAAGGTCGTCGTCGTTCCCTGACGCCCCGCACGCAGACCACCCGTACGTGCGACGGGGCCGCGTTCCCCGCCCAGCTAGGCCGCTTCGGACTCCGGAGCGGCCTGTTCGCGTACGCCGTCCTGCGGCTCCCCCTCGGCCGTCACCCGCGCGGGGGCGGGCGGCGTCGAGACGGCGCTGGCGGCCACGCCCGCGGCGAGCAGCGCCCCCATGGACACGGCGGACGGCCGGGGCTCGCGCTGCGCTCCTGCTGGTGCCGACATGGCTGCCTCCTGGACCCGGGACGCCGAACTTAGGCATGCCTAAGAAACTCTCGGTACCATGTCATCACGCTCCCGGCCGCGGGCGCAATATCTTGCCGACGGGTTGTCGGTACGCGTGTCGGGAAGTGCCCGTCGGGCGCCGTCGCCAGGAGCCCCGGGCCGCGGCCCGGCGCGTTACTCCGAGAGGGCTCCGGCCAGGGCCTCCAGCCCGGCCCCCTCGGCCCAGCGCGCCCCGATCCCGCGCACCGACACCTCCCGTACGTCGTCCAGGACCTCCTCGTGGCCGACCGCCCGGCCGATCACCACGTGCAGCCGGTCGTCGGAGAGGTCCTCCACCTTGCCGTCGCCCCATTCCACGACGACCACGGACTCGGGCAGCGAGACGTCGAGGTCCAGGTCCTCCATCTCGTCCAGCCCGCCGCCCAGCCGGTACGCGTCCACGTGCACCAGCGCGGGCCCGCCGGTCAGCGAGGGGTGGACGCGAGCGATCACGAAGGTCGGCGAGGTCACGGCCCCGCGCACGCCGAGCCCCTCGCCGAGCCCGCGGGTCAGCGTGGTCTTGCCCGCGCCGAGCTCGCCGGTCAGCAGGACGAGGTCGCCCGGGCGCAGCAGGCCGGCGAGCCTGCGGCCCAAGTCCCGCATGCGGTCCGGGGAGTCGACGGTGATCCGGGTCTGGGATCCGGCGCCGGTCTCAGGTGCCGGTGCCTGGCTGCGCTGTGCTTCCAGCGGTACTTCTTCCATGCCCGCCAACGTTAGTCGCTGCGAGGGCGGGGACCGCCCCGGTGCGCGCCAGCAGCTCGGTCAGCAGCCGCGTCACCGTCTCGGGCCGCTCCAGCATCATCAGGTGCCCGGTGTCCTCCAGGATCACCAGCTCGGCGCCCGGCAGCACCTCCTTGACGGCCACGCTGTGCCCGGGCGGGGTGATCATGTCCTTGTCCCCGGCGACGACGGTGACGGGGACGTCCGCGAACCGCTGGAGGGCCACGGTCTTGTCGTGGGTCTGGAAGGCCGGGTAGAACTCGGCGACCACGTCGATCGGGGTGGCCTCGATGAGCCGCTCCGCGAAGCGCGCGACGCCCGGGTCCACGTCGCGGGAGCCGAACGAGTACATCTTGATCATGCCCGCGAAGAGGTCGGCGGTGGCCCGGCGGCCCTTTTCGACGAGCTCCACCTGCGAGCCGAGCGCCTTCAGCACGCCCGGCAGGAGCCGGCGTACGGCCCCCACCCCGACGGAGGGCAGCCCGTACGTCACCTCGTCGAGGCGGCCGCTGGAGGTACCGACCAGGGCGACGCCGACGACGCGGTCGCGCACGAGTTCGGGAAACTGCTCCGCCAATCCCATGATGGTCATTCCGCCCATCGAGTGACCCACCAGGATCAGCGGTCCCTCCGGGGCGGCGGCGTCGATGACGGCCTTCAGATCGCGGCCGAGCTGCTCGATGGTGATCGGCTCGCCGTCCGCCTGGGCCATCCCGCGGGCGCTGCGGCCGTGGCTGCGCTGGTCCCAGTACACGGCGCGGACCACTCCGCGCAGTGCGGCGCGCTGGAAGTGCCAGGAGTCCTGGCCGAGGCAGTAGCCGTGGCAGAAGACGACGGTGGCCCCGGGGGCGGGCTTGCGGCGCAGCCGCGACCGCGGCCGCTTGGCGTCCTCGGGGAGCTCGTCGACCTCGTAGTAGAGCTCGGTGGCGTCCTCGGCCCGGCAGGTCCCCTGCGTGCCGCGCAGCGAGCCGTAGTCACCGGCGGCGTCCAGGGCCAGGCGCGCCTTCCTGCGCATGCCGCGCCCGACGGTGATCCGTTCCACGGCGACGCCGGCCGCCGCGCCCGCCGCTATCACGCCGATGGCAGCCCCGGCCCAGCCGGCCTTGCGCCAGTTCTCGCTCACGCCGCCGCCCTCACTCCGTCTCAGGCGCCCAGGTACACCCGGGGCACGCGCCCTCCGATACGGGTGACGATCTCATACGCGATGGTGTCCGACGCTCGAGCCCAGTCCTCGGCGGTGGGCTCGCCGCGCTCCGCGTCACCGAAGATGACGGCTTCGTCGCCGGCCTGCACACGGTCGCCGCCCAGGTCGACCACGAACTGGTCCATCGCGACGCGCCCGGCGACGTGCCGGATCTTGCCGCCGACCAGCACCGGGCCGCGGCCGGAGGCGTGCCGCGGGATGCCGTCGGCGTAGCCGGCCGGGATCAGCGCGAGCGTGGTCTCGGTCTCGGTGAGGTAGTGGTGCCCGTAGCTCACGCCGTGGCCCGCCGGGACCGTCTTGACCAGCGCCAGGGAGGCCTTGAGGGCCATGGCGGGCCGCAGGCCGAGCTGGGCCGGGGTACCGAGTTCGGGCGCGGGCGAGACCCCGTAGACGGCCAGTCCGCAGCGGACGAGGTCGAAGTGGGACTCGGGCAGGGTGAGCGTGGCGGGCGAGTTGGCGATGTGCCTGACCTCGGGCTCCACGCCCTCCTTCTCGGCGTAGGCGAGCATGTCGCGGAAGGCGGTGAGCTGCAGCTGGATGGACGGGTGGCCGGGCTCGTCGGCGCAGGCGAAGTGCGACCAGAGGCCGGTGACCTTGACGGTTCCCTCGGCCTGGGCGGCGACGGCGGCCCCGACCAGCTCCGCCCAGTCGGCGGGCTGGCACCCGTTGCGGCCGAGGCCCGTGTCCGCCTTGAGCTGGATACGGGCGGTGCGGCCCGCCGCGCGGGCGGCGGCGCGGACCTCGTCCAGGGCCCACATGCCGCTGACGGACACGTCGATACCGGCCTCGACGGCCTCCTGCCAGGGCCCTCCGGGGGTCCAGAGCCAGCACATGATCCGGCCTTCGACCCCGGCGGCGCGCAGCGCGAGCGCCTCCTCCGGCGTGGCGGTCCCGATCCAGGTGGCGCCGGCCTGCTGGGCGGCCTTGGCGCAGGCCAACGCGCCGTGGCCGTAGGCGTCCGCCTTGACGACGGCCATCAGGGCGGCCCGGGGCGCCCGCTCGCGCAGCGCGCGTACGTTCGCCCGTACGGCGTCCAGATCGATCTCGGCGTACACGCGCGTCGGTGTCTCGTTCATCCCGCACAGTCTCTCAGACCCCGCCGATCCGCCCCCTGCGGCGGGCCCGGCGCGGCGCCGCTCCCGGGGGCCCGGCTCCCGGGGACTCGGCCCGGGGCCCGCTCCCGGGGCCCGGCTCCCGGGGGCTCCGCCCCGGACCCCGCGCCTCAAACGCCGGCGAGGCTGGACGTGCCCCTGCCGCCCAGCCGGTGCGCCTCCCCTCCTGGGGCTCCGCCCCAGACCCCGCGCCTCACACGCCGGCGAGGCTGGACGTGCCTCCCATCGCCGTCAGGTGCGGCGCCGCTGCATGTCTGCGCGCCGGGCAGGCCCCCGGCCGGGGTGCCGCGCACGGCAGTGGCAGCAGGGCTCAGGTTGGGGCGGTGCCCCGTCAGCCGCGGCAGGCCTCGCGCCACGCCGCCGGCAGGGACTCGGCGAGCTGGTGGGCCAGGAGGGGGCCCCCTGCCAGCCGGGCCGCCAGGCCGTGGAGGTACGCCGCCACCGACCCGGCGTCGGGGCCCGACAGCCCGGCCGCCAGCAGGGACCCGGCCAGCCCGGACAGCACGTCACCGCTCCCCGCGGTCGCCAGCCACGACGTCCCCGTCGGGTTCACCCGCACCGGCCCCCCGCCGGAGGCGACCAGCGTCGTCGAGCCCTTCAGCAGCACCGCCGACCCGTACCGCTCCGTCAGCCGCCGCACCGCCCCCAGCCGTCCCGCCTCCACCGAGTCCCGAGGAACCCCCAGCAGCGCCGCCGCCTCCCCCGCGTGCGGGGTCAGCAGGGTCGGGGCCGTCCGGGCCCGCAGCACGGCCGCGTCCATCCCCCGCAGCCCGTCCGCGTCCACCAGCACCGGCACGTCCTGCGCCAGCAGCTCCGCGACCTCGCCGCCGCGCCCCTCGCCCAGCCCCGGACCGACCACCCACGCCTGCACCCGGCCCGGCCCGATGAGCGTCTCCGGGTACCGTGCGAGCACGGCCTCCGCGGCCGGCCCCACGTACCGCACCGCGCCCGCGCCGCCCCGCAGCGCCCCCGCCACGGCCAGGACGGCCGCGCCCGGGTACTGCACGGACCCGGCGGCGATCCCGACCACGCCCCGCCGGTACTTGTCGCTCGACGCCGTCGGCACCGGCAGCAGGCCCGCCACGTCCGCGTGTTGCAGGGCCTCCACCGCGGGGCGGCCGGGCAGGTCCAGGCCGATGTCCACCCGGTGGACCACACCCGCCCGCGAGGCCCCCGGATCGATGAGCAGCCCCGGCTTGTACGCCCCGAAGGTGACGGTCACCGCGGCCGTGACGGCCGGCCCCGCCACCTCCCCGGTGTCCGCGTCCACCCCGCTCGGCAGGTCCACGGCGACCACCGTGGCCCCCGGCGGGATCCGCTCCACCAGCGCCGCCGCGGCCGGCCGCAGTCCGCCGCGGCCGCCGATGCCCAGCAGGCCGTCCACCACGAGGTCCGCCCGCCGCGGTACGGCGTCCTCGACGCGGCCCCCGGCGGCCCGCAGCGCGGCGAGCCCGCCCGCGTGCACCCGCCCGGGGTCCATCGGCACCGCCGTCACCCCCGCCCCGCGCCGGGCGAGCCGCGCCCCGGCGTAGAGCGCGTCGCCGCCGTTGTCCCCAGGGCCGACCAGCAGCACGATCCGGGACCCGTACACCCGTCCCAGCAGCCCCGCGCAGACGGCGGCCAGCCCGGCCGCCGCCCGCTGCATCAGGGCCCCTTCGGGCAGCCGCGCCATCAGCTCCCGCTCGGCGGCCCGTACGGTCTCCACGCTGTAAGCAGTACGCATGGCACCACCCTGCCCCAAGAGCGCCGCCGGGCGGGCTACCCCTCGGCGATCACCACGGCCGACGCGACACCGGCGTCGTGGCTCAGCGAGATGTGCCAGGACTTCACGCCCAGCGCCCGCGCCCGCTCCGCGACCGTCCCGGACACCCGCAGGCGCGGCTGCCCGGAGTCCTCCACGTACACCTCGGCGTCGGTCCACAGCAGACCGGCGGGTGCGCCGAGCGCCTTGGCCAGGGCTTCCTTGGCCGCGAACCGGGCGGCGAGCGAGGCGATCCCGCGCCGCTCACCGCTCGGCAGCGTCAACTCGGTGTCGAGGAAGAGCCGTCCCGCCATGTTCGGCGTCCGCTCCAGCGCCGCTCCGAACCGCTCGATCTCCGCGACGTCGATCCCCACACCGATGATCACAACAACAGCCCCGCTTCGCTCACTCCACCGCCACCACGGCGCCTGATCGTCGGCGGCCCGCTCCGCTCGCTGCGCTCACTCCACGGTCACCGACTTCGCGAGGTTACGCGGCTGGTCGACCTCGTTCCCGCGCGCCGTCGCCAGCTCGCACGCGAAGACCTGCAACGGCACCGTGGCCACCAGGGGTTGGAGCAGCGTGGGCGTGGCCGGGATCCGGATCAGGTGGTCGGCGTACGGGACGACCGCCTCGTCGCCCTCCTCCGCGATCACGATGGTGCGGGCCCCGCGCGCCCGGATCTCCTGGATGTTCGACACGATCTTGTCGTGGAGCACCGACCGCCCGCGCGGCGAGGGGACGACCACCACCACCGGCAGGTCCTCCTCGATCAGCGCGATCGGCCCGTGCTTGAGCTCGCCCGCCGCGAAGCCCTCGGCGTGCATGTACGCCAGCTCCTTGAGCTTGAGCGCGCCCTCCAGCGCCACCGGGTACCCGACGTGCCGGCCCAGGAACAGCACGGTGTCCTTGTCGGCGAGGGACCGTGCGAGCGCGCGGACCGGCTCCATGGTCTCCAGCACGGTGTCCACGGCCGCGGCGATGTCCGACAGTTCCCGGATCACCGCCCGGATCTCGTCGCCCCACTTGGTGCCGCGCACCTGCCCCAGGTACAGCGCCACGAGGTAGCAGGCCACGAGCTGCGTCAGGAAGGCCTTGGTGGAGGCGACCGCCACCTCCGGGCCCGCATGCGTGTACAGCACCGCATCCGACTCCCGCGGAATGGTCGACCCGTTCGTGTTGCAGATGGCCAGCACCTTGGCGCCCTGCTCGCGCGCGTGCCGCAGCGCCATGAGGGTGTCCATGGTCTCCCCGGACTGCGAGATCGCGACGACCAGCGTCCGCTGGTCCAGGATCGGGTCGCGGTAGCGGAACTCGCTCGCCAGCTCCGTCTCGCACGGGATGCGGGTCCAGTGCTCGATGGCCAGCTTCGCAATCATGCCCGCGTGGTACGCCGTACCGCACGCCACGATCACGACCTTGTCGACCTCCCTGAGCACCGAGGCGGGGATGCGCACCTCGTCCAAGGTCAGCGAACCGCTCGCGTCGATCCTGCCCAGGAGGGTGTCGGCGACGGCCTTCGGCTGCTCGGCGATCTCCTTGAGCATGAAGTAGTCGTAACCCCCCTTCTCGGCCGCCGAGGCGTCCCAGTCCACGTGGTACGCCCGCACGGAGGCGGCCGAACCGTCGAAGTTGGTCACCGTCACCCCGTCGCGCCGCAGTTCGACGACCTGGTCCTGCCCCAGTTCGATCGCGGACCGGGTGTGGGCGATGAACGCGGCCACGTCCGAGGCGAGGAAGTTCTCGCCCTCTCCCACGCCCACCACCAGGGGCGAGTTGCGGCGCGCGCCGACGACCACGTCGGGTGCGTCGGCGTGCACCGCGACGAGCGTGAAGGCCCCCTCCAGCCGCCGGCACACCTGCCGCATCGCCGCCGCCAGGTCGCCGTCGGCCGCGAACTCCTCGGCGAGCAGGTGCGCCACCACCTCGGTGTCCGTCTCGGACTCCAGCCGGTGCCCCCGCTCGGCGAGTTCGCTGCGCAGCACGGCGAAGTTCTCGATGATGCCGTTGTGCACGACCGCCACCCGCCCGGAGTTGTCCAGGTGGGGATGGGCGTTGGTGTCGGTCGGCCCGCCATGGGTGGCCCACCGGGTGTGCCCCAGGCCGGTCGAGCCGGCCGGCAGCGGGTTGCCCACCAGCTCCTTCTCCAGGTTGACGAGCTTGCCGGCCTTCTTGGCGGCGGCCAGTTCGCCCTCGCAGAGCACGGCGACCCCTGCCGAGTCGTAGCCGCGGTACTCCAGTCGCTTGAGTCCGGCGATGACCACATCGAGCGCCGACTGCGCTCCCACGTAACCCACAATTCCGCACATAGGCCGCAGCGTACGCCGAAGTTGAGCTCCTGCCCCGTACCCGACGAGACGAAAACCCCGCCCCGGCGAATGTGCCGGAGCGGGGTTGACGTTCGATCTTCGGGGGCCGCGGTCAGCCGAGCTTCTTGACCTGCGCGTCCACGACGGCCTTCGGCTGCTCGGCGGTGCCGGTCAGGCTCACGGCGGAGAAGGTCGCGAGGGTGTTGCCCTTGCGCACGACCACGAGCTCCATCGAGAGCTTGTCGCCGTCCGCGTCGCCGACCACCGTGTAGGCGAGCGCCGCATCGCCGGCGGTGACGGACGCACCCGGGGTCAGCTTCTCGATCTTGAGCCCCTCGCCCCCCTGGCTGCCGGTGTAGCCGCCGGCGCAGGCGGTACCGGCGGCCTTCAGGGTCGCGAAGGCCTCCTCGGCGCCCTTGCCCTCGTACGAGGTCAGCGTGACGGCGGTGGCGGTGGTGCCCAGGGCGTCCATCGCGGCCTTCAGCTTCTCCTCGGCGCTGGCGTTCGCCGCGGGCTCCTTGGGCTTGGCGGCGGCCTTGACGCGGGCGGTGCCGGCGGCGGAGCCGACGGGGGCCATGGCCTGCGCCTTGACCAGCGGCAGGCATTCCGGCTTGTCGCTGGTGGCACCGGCCGCCGCCGCGCTCTCCTCGGGGGTGGCGGGCTTGATCACGTGCTCGGGCAGGTCGGCCTGGGCCACGAGGAGCCCGGCCAGTTCCGCGTCCGTCTTCGCCTTCGCGGCGGGCGCGGCGGAGGTCGCCCCGGCGGACGGCTTGGCGTCCGCCTTGGTGTCGGCCTTGTCCGAGCCGCAGGCGGTGGCCAGCAGGGCCAGGGACACCGCGGACGCGGTCAGGACGGTACGACGGACAAGAGCGGTACGCACGAAGGATCTCCCCCACAAGACAACAAGAGCAGCAATGTACTGGGAAGTACGATCAACGGCCCCGATTTTTGACCCCGGGCGGCCGATCGTGACCGCCACGAGACCCCAAGATCGTCGAATCGGTACCGAGCCCGGTGCAACCGTGCCGCGCCGGACCCGGCACGTGACCGACCACACCACCCATAACCGAGCCGGAGCGCCGACAATGGCGGTGTGATCACTTCGCCGCCACGAAGCAGCACGCCGGACAGCGCGACGGAGCGCACCGGCCCGGACGGGCACCCCGCCCGCCCCGCCCACCGCCGGGGCCCCGACGCCTCGCCGTACGTCGAGCTGACCCGCGCCGAGTGGAGCGCGCTGCGCGAGCGGACCCCGCTGCCGCTCACCGCCGACGAGGTCGAGCGGCTGCGCGGCCTGGGAGACGTCATCGACCTGGACGAGGTCCGCGACGTCTACCTGCCGCTGTCCCGCCTGCTGAACCTGTACGTGGGCGCCACCAGCAATCTGCGGGGCACCCTCAACACCTTCCTCGGGGACGCCGGCAACGGCCACGGCGCCCAGCAGGGCACCCCGTTCGTCATAGGGGTCGCCGGCTCGGTCGCCGTCGGCAAGTCCACCGTGGCCCGTCTGCTACAGGCCCTGCTGGCGCGCTGGCCCGAGCACCCGCGCGTGGAGCTGGTCACCACCGACGGGTTCCTCTACGCGATGAAGGAGCTCCAGCGGCGCGGGCTCACCTCCCGCAAGGGCTTCCCGGAGTCCTACGACCGCCGCGCGCTCACCCGCTTCGTGGCCGACATCAAGGCGGGCAAGGACGAGGTCCGGGCCCCGGTCTACTCGCACCTGATCTACGACATCGTGCCGGGCGAGGAGCTCGTCGTACGCCGCCCGGACATCCTCATCGTCGAGGGCCTGAACGTGCTCCAGCCGGCCCTCCCCGGCAAGGACGGCCGCACCCGGGTCGGGCTCGCCGACTACTTCGACTTCAGCGTGTACGTGGACGCCCGCCCCGAGGACATCGAGCGCTGGTACCTCAACCGGTTCCGCAAACTGCGCGAGACCGCCTTCCAGAACCCGTTCTCCTACTTCCGCAAGTACACGCAGGTCTCCGAGGAGGAGGCCATGGAGTACGCGCAGACGATGTGGCGGACCATCAACAGGCCCAACCTGCTGGAGAACGTGGCCCCCACCCGCGGCCGGGCCACCCTGGTCGTGCGCAAGGGACCGGACCACAAGGTGCAGAAGTTGAGCCTGCGCAAGCTCTGAACACGGACCGGACGCCGGCTCCGCATTAGGGTGCGGACATGCTGCATCTGCGGATGATCACCCCGACCCACCTCACGGACCGGGTGGTGGAGCTGATCGGCCAGACGGTCGGTACCACGCACCTGGTCGTGCTGAACGGCGCCGCCCGCGATCCCCTGGGCGACCTGGTGCTGTGCGACGTGGCCCGCGAGGCGGCCGACGAACTGCTCCAGGAGATGCGCGCCCTCGGCATCGACAAGAACGGGTCGATCGCCGTCGAGAACATCGACCTGTCGATCTCCAAGCGCGCCGACGACGCGGAGGAGGAGGCGCCGGGCGAGGCCGCCGACGCGGTGATCTGGGAGCAGCTCGCCGAGTCGACGCACGAGGAGTCCACCCTCACGATCACGTACAGCGCCTTCCTCATCGTGGCGACGATGATCGCGGCATGCGGCGTGGCGCTGGACAACGCGATCCTGATCGTGGGTGCGATGGCGGTCGGCCCGGAGTTCGGCCCGCTCGCCGGGATCTGCACGGGGCTGGTGCAGCGGGAGCCGAAGCTCGCCGCGCGTTCGCTGGTCGCGCTGCTGGTCGGTTTCGCGGCCGCGATCGTGGCGACGACGGTGTTCAGCCTGGTGATGGACGCGCTCGGCCAGTTCCATCCCGGAATGCTCGACAACCCCCGGCCGAACACGAGCTTCATCTGGCAGCCCGACCCGTTCTCGTTCGTCGTGGCCCTGCTGGCCGGCGTGGCCGGGATGCTGTCGCTGACCTCCGCGAAGGCCGGTGCGCTGGTCGGCGTGGCGATCTCCGTCACCACGGTCCCGGCGGCCGCCAACGCCGCCGTGGCCCTCAGCTACGGCGAGTTCGCCCAGATGTGGGGCTCGGCGGAGCAGCTGCTGCTGAACCTGCTCGGCATCATCCTGTCCGGCACGCTCACCCTCATCGCCTGGAAACTGCTGTGGCGCACCCAGCAGGGCCGGATGATCCGGAAGCCGGGTGCGCCACCGCGGGTCTGAGCCCGCTCCCAGGCCGTCTCCTTCGCAGAGACGTCCTAGTGCTCTGACCGGAGCACTAGCCGAGCGCCGACTTCACCGCGTCCGCGAGCCGGCCGGCGACCGAGCGGGCCTGCTCGATGTCGGCGGCCTCCACCATCACCCGTACGAGCGGCTCCGTACCGGACGGACGGAGCAGCACGCGCCCGGTGGAGCCGAGCTCGCGCTCGGCGTCGACCACTGCCGCGGCCAGCTCGCCGGAGGTCGCCACGCGGGACTTGTCCACGTCGGGAACGTTGATCAGCACCTGCGGCAGCCGCCGCATGACGCCGGCCAGCTCCGCCAGGGACTTCCCGGTGGCCGCGACCCGCGCCGCCAGCAGCAGCCCGGTCAGCGTGCCGTCGCCGGTCGTCGCGTGGTCGAGGATGATCACGTGGCCCGACTGCTCGCCGCCCAGCGCGAAGCCGTGTTCCTTCATCGACTCCAGGACGTACCGGTCGCCGACCCCGGTCTGCACGACCTGGATGCCCTCGCCCTCCATCGCCAGCTTGAAGCCCAGGTTGGACATCACGGTGCCGACCACGGTGTTCCCGCGCAGCTGCCCGGCCTCGCGCATCGCGAGGGCCAGTACGGCGAGGATCTGGTCGCCGTCGACCTCCGCGCCGGTGCCGTCCACGGCCAGGCAGCGGTCGGCGTCGCCGTCGTGCGCGATGCCGAAGTCGGCGCCGTGCTCGACGACGGCCGTCTTGAGCAGGCCGAGGTGGGTGGATCCGCAGCCGTCGTTGATGTTCAGGCCGTCGGGCTCGGCGCCGATCGTGACGACCTCCGCGCCGGCCCGGGCGAAGGCCTCGGGCGAGACGTACGCGGCCGCGCCGTGCGCCTCGTCCAGGACGACCTTCAGGCCGTCGAGGCGGTTGGGGAGGACCCCGATGAGGTGGGCGACGTACTTCTCGAAGCCCTCGGTGTAGTCGGAGACGCGGCCGACGCCGGAGCCGGTGGGCCGGTCCCAGGGGGCACCCGTGCGGTGCTCCTCGTAGACGGACTCGATGCGGTCCTCCAGCTCGTCGGCGAGCTTGTGGCCGCCGCGCGCGAAGAACTTGATGCCGTTGTCCGGCATGGCGTTGTGGCTGGCGGAAAGCATCACGCCGAGGTCGGCACCCAGCGCACCGGTGAGATACGCCACCGCCGGGGTGGGCAGCACACCGACGCGCAGGACGTCCACGCCCGCGCTCGCGAGGCCGGCCACGACCGCCGCCTCGAGGAATTCGCCGGAGGCCCGGGGATCCCGGCCGACCACGGCCGTCGGCCGGTGGCCCGCGAAGGTGCCCGCCTCGGCCAGTACGTGGGCAGCCGCCACGGAGAGGCCGAGCGCGAGCTCCGCCGTCAGATCCGCGTTGGCAACGCCGCGTACACCGTCCGTCCCGAAGAGTCGTCCCACTGTTGTCCTCCCGAGTTTCTGCATCGCTTTGTGACCGCATGTGACAGGTATGTGCCGCTTGTGGCGGTAAACGAACCGCCCCGGCAGCACGGAGAGTGCTGCCGGGGCGGATTCGTTGCAGAACAGCAGGCGCAGATTAACGCTTGCTGTACTGCGGAGCCTTACGGGCCTTCTTGAGACCGGCCTTCTTGCGCTCGACCGCACGGTCGTCGCGGGAGAGGAAGCCGGCCTTCTTCAGCGCCGGGCGGTTGTTGTCCACGTCCGCCTCGTTCAGCGCACGGGCCACACCGAGGCGCAGGGCGCCGGCCTGGCCGGAGACGCCGCCACCCGCGATGCGGGCGATGATGTCGTAGCGGTTGTCCAGCTCGAGGAGCTTGAACGGCTCGTTGACTTCCTGCTGGTGCACCTTGTTGGGGAAGTAGTCCTCAAGGGTGCGACCGTTGATCTTCCACTTGCCGGTGCCCGGAACGATCCGGACGCGGGCAATGGCGTTCTTGCGACGGCCCAGGCCGGCGGCCGGCTGGGGGTCGCCGAAGCGACCGGCAAGGGACTCGGAGGTGTAGTCGCCCTCGACGACGACCTCGGACTCGCTGGTGTACTCCTCGACGTTGCCCTCGAACTCGTCGACGGGGGTCGTCTCGGCGGTGGTCTCGGCCACGATGCTCCTCAGAATTTTCTACGTCTTAGGGGGTGGCCGGAACTACTGCGCGACCTGGGTGATCTCGAACGGCACCGGCTGCTGGGCAGCGTGGGGGTGCTGGTCGCCCGAGTAGACCTTCAGCTTCGAGAGCATCTGACGGCCCAGGGTGTTCTTGGGGAGCATGCCCTTGACGGCCTTCTCGACGGCCTTCTCCGGGTTGTTCGCCAGGAGGTCGTCGTAACGCACGGAACGCAGACCACCCGGGAAGCCGGAGTGGCGGTACGCCATCTTCTGGGACGCCTTGTTGCCGGACAGGTGAACCTTGTCGGCGTTGACGATGATGACGAAGTCGCCCATGTCCATGTGGGGGGCGTAAGTCGGCTTGTGCTTACCCCGCAGGAGGGCAGCGGCCTGGGTCGCCAGACGGCCGAGGACAACGTCCTGGGCGTCGATGACGAGCCACTGGCGCGAGATGTCGCCGGGCTTGGGGCTGAACGTACGCACGCGTATGCCTTCGCTTCTTCAGTGGTGGTATCCCAGGGGCGCAAGCCCCACGGGAAGGTCCTGACAGGGTCACCACGGACGATCACGACAGCCCTCGTTCACATCGGGGACGCAACCCGTGTGAACCGCTGGTCATCGGCCCGGTGGACCGGCGTAAGGCCCTTTCACGTGAGAATGAGCAAGCCAATACGCATAACAAACCAGCAGAGTACCCAAGCAGACCCGTACGGGTCAAAACGCGGTCCGCGATGCCGATTCTGCTGGCGTCGCGGCGCACTCCGGTTCGGTCCTGGGTGGGGACCCCGCAGTTGTTACGGGCTCCAGAGTAACCCGAGCGGGGCGCAGTGCACGACGCGCCAGCAGGATCGCCAGCCCGCACAGGGTGGCGCAGTCCTTGAAGGCGCGCCGTTTGTGGGCCAGCTCCGAGGGCCACGGGAGCAGCGCCACCTGGGGCGTCAGGGCCAGCCAGAACCAGGGCGAGCGGGGCATCGAGCCCGGCCGCACCGCCGACGCCAGGAGCAGGGGCAGCACCACCAGCAGGTAGTGGTCGAAGGACGGCCGCGAGACCAGGAATGCGGCGAGCATCACCATGCAGGCCGTCTCCGCGAGCCGCAGCTCTCCCCCGTCCGTCTCCTCCTCCGTGCGCCGCCACCGCGTCCAGGCGGCCCACAGCCCCGCCGCGGCCCCCGCGAAGGCGACCGTCACCGCCACCGGCTCCGGCACCCCCAGCCGCGGCAGCACCGCGATCGGCGAGGCGTCCCACGGCAGCGCGTAGGCGTCCTGCCCCTGGAGCAGGAACGGCAGGGTCTTGGTGAAGAACAGCGACGGGCTCGGCATCAGCAGCGCGCCCGCCAGCGAGAGCCCCAGCGGCACCAGGACGGCCGCGGCCAGCCCCCGCCACCGCCGGGCGAGCACGAACAGCAGCCCGACCGGCACCAGCATCGGCTTGCAGGCGATGGCCAGCCCGACCACCAGCCCGGCCGCCCTCCAGTGCCGCCGGTGGGCGAGCAGCAGCGCCAGCGGCAGCGCGGCCGCCGAGATGGCCGTCCAGTTGCCGATCAGCACGAGGTTCACGTACGGCTTGTAGGCCAGGGCCAGCACGGGGAACCCGACGACCGCGAAGCGCGAGCGCAGCGGCACGGAGAACATCCGCAGCGCGGCCAGCCAGCCGATGCCCAGGAAGCCGGACATCGCGACCGGCAGGCACCAGCGCAGCACGGTCTGCGGCAGCAGCGCCTCCGGAACCGCCATGAGCACGGCGCTGGGCAGGTACAGGAAGCGCTTGTCCTCGTACGGGGACCCGCCCGCCAGGAGCGTCTCGGCCGCCTTGACCACGAAGGCGTTGTCGGAGCCCCAGTTCTCCCGCAGGCTCGTGGAGACGCAGATCCCCAGGACCACGGCGAGCGAGACGAGCTGCCAGGGCCGGGAGGCGGGCCGCAGCAGCCAGTCGATCAGCCGGTTCCCGGAGCTCTGGTTCTCCCACTTCATGAGCCAGATGCTAGGCCGCAGGCCCACGACGCCCCTCCCCACTCCGACCGAGGGGGCGGTCTCCCCCTAGCGCTTGCGTTCGACTCTACGTTCGTCCCAGACGGGCTCCTGAGTCTCCCGCACCACACCGTCCGAACCGAAGACCAGGTACCGGTCGAATGTGCGGGCGAACCAGCGGTCGTGCGTGACGCACAGCACAGTGCCCTCGTACGCCTCCAGGCCGTCCTGCAGGGCCTCCGCGGACTCCAGGTCCAGGTTGTCCGTCGGCTCGTCCAGGAGCAGCGCCGTGGTCCCCGCCAGCTCCAGCAGCAGGATCTGGAAGCGCGCCTGCTGGCCGCCCGAGAGCTTCTCGAACGCCTGGTCGCCCTGGCGCTCCAGCTCGTAACGGCGCAGGACGGCCATCGCCGCGCCCAGGGGTTTGGCGGCCTCCGTCCAGAGGATGTCGACCAGGGTGCGGCCGAAGAGCTCCGGATGGGCG
This sequence comes from Streptomyces sp. NPDC048349, assembly GCF_040651925.1. NCBI lineage: Bacteria > Bacillati > Actinomycetota > Actinomycetes > Kitasatosporales > Streptomycetaceae > Streptomyces > Streptomyces sp. NPDC048349. Next base: position 60,067 of record NZ_JBEZLA010000002.1, read on the forward strand.
TGGGTCTGCGCGAAGTGGCCGGGGACCACCCGCGCACCCAGCTTCCACGCGCCGGTGTGCTTGACGTCCTCGCCGGCCAGCAGCCGCAGGAAGTGCGACTTCCCGGAGCCGTTCGAACCCAGCACCGCGACCCGCTCGCCGTAGAAGACCTCCAGCGAGAACGGCTTCATCAGCCCGGTGAGCTCGAGGTTCTCCACGGTGAGCGCGCGCACGCCGGTACGCCCGCCCTTGAGGCGCATCTTGATGTCCTGCTCCCGCGGCGGCTCCGGCGGCGGGCCGGCCTCCTCGAACTTCTGGAAGCGGGTCTGCATCGCCCGGTAGCGCGAGGCCATGTCGGGGCTGCTCGCGGCCTGGTTGCGCAGCCGCAGCACCAGGGCCTTCAGTCGGGCGTGCTCCTCGTCCCAGCGCCGCTTGAGCTCCTCGAAGCGCGCGAAGCGCTCCTTGCGGGCGTCGTGGTAGGTGTCGAAGCCCCCGCCGTGCACCCAGACGTCGCTGCCCATCGGGCTCGCCTCCAGGCTGATGATCTTCTCGGCGGCCTGGGTGAGCAGCTCGCGGTCGTGGGAGACGAACAGCACGGTCTTGCGGGTGGCCTTCAGCTGCTCCTCCAGCCACCGCTTGCCCGGGACGTCGAGGTAGTTGTCCGGCTCGTCGAGCAGCAGCACCTCGTCCGGACCGCGCAGCAGCGCCTCCAGCACGAGGCGCTTTTGCTCACCGCCCGAGAGCGTGCGCACCTCGCGGAACTGCGCGGTGTCGTACGGGACGGCCAGCGCGGCCATGGTGCAGACGTCCCACAGGGTCTCCGCCTCGTAGCCCTGGACGTCCGCCCAGTCGCTGAGCGCCTGCGCGTAGGCCATCTGGGCGGCCTCGTCGTCCACCGTCAGGATCAGCTGCTCGGCCCGGTCCACCGCCTTCGCCGCCTCCCGGATCCGCGGCTGCGAGACCGAGACCAGCAGGTCCCGCACGGTCGTCTCGTCCCGTACGGAGCCCACGAACTGCGACATCACACCGAGCCCGCCGCTCACGGTCACCCCGCCGCCGTGCGGCTGGAGCTCACCGGAGACCAGCTTCAGCAGGGTGGTCTTGCCGGCCCCGTTCGCCCCGACCAGGGCGACCACCGAGCCCTCCCCCACGCGGAAGGAGACGTCGGGGAGCAGGACCCGCCCGTCGGGAAGGTAGTACTCCAGGTGGCTGGCTTCGAGATGTCCCATGACGCGCATTGTCCCGGTCCGGCCGCGATCCGCCCAAACGGATTAGCAGCAGCCGGCGCCTTAGCAGCAGCCGGCGCCCGGGAGGGTCCGCATGTTGCGCGCTTCCTTGCTGCGGGCGGCCAGCAGCTCGTCCGCCGGATAGCCGACCTCCTCCAGGGTGAGCCCGTGCGGCTTCACCACGTGCACCGAGGAGTCCCGTACGGCCGCCGCCAGCACCTTGCCGGGCCAGTCGGTGGGCCGGTGCCCGTCCCCGACGTGCAGCAGGGCGCCCACCAGCGAGCGGACCATGTTGTGGCAGAAGGCGTCGGCCCGCACGGTCGCGGTGATGATCCCGTCCTCGCCGCGCTCCCAGCCGAGCTGCTGGAGCGTACGGATGGTCGTGGCGCCCTCGCGCTTCCTGCAGTACGCGGCGAAGTCGTGCTCGCCGAGCAGCGGGATCGAGGCCTCGTTCATGGCGTCGACGTCGAGGGGCCACTGGTGCCACAGGACGTGGCCGCGGCGCAGCGGGTCGACCCCGCCCTGGTGGTCGCCCACGCGGTAGGCGTAGCGGCGCCAGATGGCCGAGAAGCGCGCGTTGAAGCCCTCGGGGGCCTCGGCGACCTTCCACACCCGTACGTCGTGCGGCAGCCGGCCGGCGAGGCGGCGCAGCAGCTTGTCGTGGTGCTCGGCCCACACCTCTTCGGCCAGGTCGAACTGCGCGACCTGCCCGCGGGCGTGCACGCCCGCGTCGGTACGCCCGGCCACGGTCAGCTCGACGGGCTCCTTCAGCCGCATCACGGTCTGCAGGGCCGACTCCAGCTCGCCCTGCACGGTCCGCAGCACGCGCTGCTTCGCCCAGCCGGAGAAGTCCTTGCCGTCGTAGCTCAGGTCCAGCCGCACCCGGACGTGCCCGGGCTCCACCTCGTCACTCACGTGACCGATCCTCTCAGAAGCTCGAGAACGTCGGAAAAACAGAACGGGCCCGCCCCGGAAGGGGGCGGACCCGTTCAGAGCCCTTCAGCGTGATCCCGGTGGGGATCAGGCCTCCTTGGTCTCCTCGGCGGCGGGAGCCTCGGTGGCCTCCGCCTCCTTCACCGCGCGCTTGGTGGCGGCCTCGGCCTCACCAGTGGCCTGCTGGGCGACCGTCAGGGCCTCGACCAGCTCGATGACCGCCATCGGGGCGTTGTCGCCACGACGGTTGCCGATCTTGGTGATGCGCGTGTAACCACCGGGGCGGTTCTCGTAGCGCGGGGCGATCTCGGTGAACAGCGTGTGCACGATGCTCTTGTCCGTGATCGTCTGCAGCACCAGGCGACGGTTGTGGATGTCGCCCTTCTTGGCCTTGGTGACCAGACGCTCGGCGTAGGGACGCAGGCGACGGGCCTTGGCCTCGGTGGTGGTGATGCGGCCGTGCTCGAAGAGCGCCTTCGCGAGGTTCGCGAGGAGGTGCTTCTCGTGCGCGGCGCTGCCGCCCAGGCGGGCACCCTTTGCGGGACGCGGCATGGTGTTACTCCTTCATATCTGCACCGGCCGTGTCAGGTACCGGTGTCAGTTCCCCCGAGGCGGATGCCGCGGGAAAGTATCACCGGGGCCCGAAGGCCCCGGGTCAGATCAGTACTGCTCGGTCTCGACGAAGCCGGCGTCGGCGTCGTCGTCCGCGCCGAAGGCGTCGGCGGCGGCGGTCGGGTCGAATCCGGGCGGGCTGTCCTTGAGGGCCAGGCCCATGCCGGCCAGCTTCGCCTTGACCTCGTCGATCGACTTCGCACCGAAGTTGCGGATGTCGAGCAGGTCGGCCTCGGAACGCGCCACGAGCTCACCCACCGAGTGGATGCCCTCGCGCTTGAGGCAGTTGTACGACCGGACGGTGAGCTCGAGCTCCTCGATCGGCAGCGCCAGGTCGGCGGCCAGGGCGGCGTCCGTGGGGGACGGGCCCATGTCGATGCCCTCGGCGTCGATGTTGAGCTCGCGCGCCAGACCGAACAGCTCGACCAGGGTCTTGCCGGCGGACGCCATGGCGTCGCGCGGGCGCATGGCCTGCTTGGTCTCGACGTCGACGATCAGCTTGTCGAAGTCGGTGCGCTGCTCGACTCGGGTCGCCTCGACCTTGTAGGTGACCTTGAGGACCGGGCTGTAGATGGAGTCGACCGGGATGCGGCCGATCTCCTGGCCCAGCTGCTTGTTCTGGACGGCGGAGACGTAGCCGCGACCGCGCTCGACGGTCAGCTCCATCTCCAGCTTGCCCTTGCCGTTGAGCGTGGCGAGGACCAGGTCCGGGTTGTGCACCTCGACACCGGCCGGGGGCGCGATGTCGGCAGCGGTGACCAGGCCGGGCCCCTGCTTGCGCAGGTACATCACGACCGGCTCGTCGTGCTCCGAGGAGACGACCAGCTGCTTGATGTTCAGGATGATGTCGGTGACGTCTTCCTTGACGCCCGGCACGGTGGTGAACTCGTGCAGGACGCCGTCCACGCGGATGCTGGTGACAGCGGCACCCGGGATCGAGGACAGGAGCGTGCGGCGCAGGGAGTTACCGAGGGTGTAGCCGAAGCCCGGCTCCAGCGGCTCGATCACGAACCGCGAGCGGTACTCGTCGACGACCTCTTCGGTCAGCGAAGGACGCTGAGCGATAAGCATGTCTGTGTTCCTTCATTCGTGGACGCCCACTATTTGACGCCCGACGGGACGCCGTACCGGAGTACGGCTACTGCAAGGGTACGGGCGGCACGGCCCCCGAAGGGGTCGTACCGCCCGGACACTCAAGAACGCACAGGTGCGTCCGCTGCGTCAGACGCGGCGGCGCTTCGGCGGGCGGCAGCCGTTGTGCGGGGTGGGGGTGACGTCCTGGATCGAGCCGACCTCGAGGCCGGTGGCCTGGAGGGAGCGGATCGCGGTCTCGCGGCCGGAGCCCGGACCCTTGACGAAGACGTCGACCTTGCGCATGCCGTGCTCCTGCGCGCGGCGGGCGGCCGACTCGGCGGCCATCTGCGCGGCGAAGGGGGTGGACTTGCGCGAGCCCTTGAAGCCGACGTGGCCGGCGGAGGCCCAGGAGATCACGTTGCCCGAGGGGTCCGTGATCGAAACGATGGTGTTGTTGAACGTGCTCTTGATGTGGGCGTGCCCGTGAGCGACGTTCTTCTTTTCCTTGCGGCGCACCTTCTTGGCAGCGCCCTGACGACCCTTGGGGGGCATCTAAATCTCCTACGGGAGGTGGTCGGTCCTACAGCGCAAGACCGCTGAACAGGACTACTTCTTGCCCGGCTTCTTCTTACCGGCGATCGCGCGACGCGGGCCCTTGCGGGTACGCGCGTTCGTGCTGGTGCGCTGACCGTGCACCGGCAGGCCACGACGGTGGCGGATGCCCTGGTAGCACTGGATCTCGATCTTGCGGCGAATGTCGCCCTGGATCTCGCGGCGGAGGTCACCCTCGGTACGGAGGTTGGCGTCCACGTACTCGCGGATCTTGACGAGGTCCTCTTCGGCCAGGTCACGAACGCGGGTGTTCGGGTTCACGCCGGTGGAGGCGAGGATCTCCTTGGACCGGGTGCGCCCGATACCGAAGACGTAGGTGAGTGCGATCTCCACACGCTTTTCGCGCGGGATGTCAACACCGGAAACGCGTGCCACAAATGGCTCCTGTGTGTTCGGGGGTCTTCCGCAGAACCACTCCCGACCGCCGACCACCCGAAATGGGTGATGGTACGTCCGGGTCCCCGGCCCCCGCCGGAGGTACCGCCGGCCCCTCTCAGGGCTGGGCGGGTTCTGCGTATGTACGTTTTCTTACGTCGCGCGAAGAACTGCGGAAGGCAGGTCGGTCGGCGTGCGTCAGCCCTGGCGCTGCTTGTGGCGCAGGTTGTCGCAGATGACCATGACCCGGCCGTGACGGCGGATCACCTTGCACTTGTCGCAGATCTTCTTGACGCTCGGCTTGACCTTCATGTTGGTGAGGTTCTCCGGGTCAGTGCCACCACCCGCACCGGGACGGATGCCCAGGCAGGAGTGAGGACAAGATCTACTTGTATCGGTAGACGATCCGGCCACGCGTCAGGTCGTACGGAGACAGCTCCACGACGACCCGGTCATCCGGGAGGATGCGGATGTAGTGCATGCGCATCTTGCCGCTGATGTGCGCGAGGACCTTGTGACCGTTCTGCAGTTCCACCTTGAACATCGCGTTCGGGAGGGACTCGATCACGGTGCCCTCGATTTCGATGGCACCTTGCTTCTTGGCCACGCTTCGCCCTTCGAATCGGCTACCTTGATCGGCTCCGCGCCCATGCAGGCATGGAAGTGCACGAGAGCCGACGAGTCAGTCTACGTCAGGGCACCCAGAAAGACGAATCCGGAAAGTTTGCCCCAGAGTGTAGATCATTAACCGAGCGGGTCCGGGGCCGTGGTGACCCCGTACTCCGCCAGCTTCGCCTTGCCGCAGTCCGGGCTGGTCAGCACGATCGGACCGGCCTCGGTCAGCGCGATGGAGTGCTCCCAGTGCGAGGACCAGGTGCCGTCCGTCGTGATGACCGTCCAGTCGTCCGCCAGGACCTCCGTCTGGGCGGTGCCCAGCGAGACCATCGGCTCGATGGCCAGGCAGACGCCCGGCACGAGCTTGATCCCCTTGCCCCGCTTGCGCGAGACGTAGTTCAGCAGGTGGGGGTCCATGTGCATCTCGGAGCCGATGCCGTGGCCGCCGTAGTCCTCGATGATCCCGAACTTGCCGAGGCTGTGCTCACCGGTGGACGGCCGCGGCTGGCGCTTGATGTACGTCTCGATCGCCTTCGAGATGTCCACGAGCCGGTTGCCGAGCTTCATGGCGGCGATGCCGGCCCACATGGACTCCTCGGTCACCCGGGAGAGCTCCACGAGCTCAGGGGCGTGCCCGGTGCCCACGAAGGCCGTGTACGCCGCGTCGCCGTGCCAGCCGTCGACGATCGCGCCGGCGTCGATCGAGATGATGTCGCCGTCCTTGAGGACCGTCTTGTCGTCCGGGATGCCGTGGACGACGACCTCGTTCACCGAGGTGCAGATGGTCGCGGGGAAACCGCCGTAGCCGAGGAAGTTCGACTTGGCACCTGCGTCCGCGATCACCTTGCGGGCCACCATGTCCAGATCCCGCGTCGTGGCGCCCGGTACGGCCGCCTCACGGGTCGCCGCGTGGATCGCGGCGACGACCAGCCCTGCCTCGCGCATCTTCGCGATCTGCTCGGGGGTCTTGATCTGGACCATGAACATTGCCTTCCAGCTTCGGAACGAGTCTTCTCAACAGTACGGCCGCGATGCCCTGGGGACACCGCGGCCGTACCTGCACTACAGGGGGCGACTACTTCTTCAGCGCATCCATCGCGCGCTTCGTCACGTCCGCGACCTCACCGAGGGCGGGGATCGTCACGAGCAGGCCCTGGGCCTTGTAGTAGTCGATGATCGGCTCGGTCTGCGTGTGGTAGACCTCGAGCCGGTTGCGCACCGTGTCCTCGGAGTCGTCGCCGCGCTGGTACAGCTCGCCGCCGCAGGTGTCGCAGACACCCTCGGCCTTCGGCGGGGCGTACGTGACGTGGAAGACGTGCGCCGAGTCGTTGCGGCAGATGCGCCGGCCGGCGATCCGCTTCACGACCTCGTCCTCCTCGACCTCCAGGTCGAGAACGGCGTCGAGCTTCATGCCCGCGGCCTGGAGCATCTCGTCGAGGGCCTCGGCCTGCGACACGTTGCGCGGGAAACCATCGAGCAGGAAGCCGTTCACGGCGTCCGGCTTCTCCATGCGGTCCTTGGCCATGGCGATGGTGACCTCGTCGGGAACCAGGTCGCCGGCGTCCATGAACGCCTTGGCCTGCTTGCCGAGCTCCGTGCCCTGGCTGATGTTGGCCCGGAACAGGTCGCCCGTGGAGATGTGCGGGATCGACAGGTTCTTGGCAAGGAACGCGGCCTGCGTTCCCTTGCCCGCACCGGGCGGTCCGACGAGGACGATTCGCATCAGCGGAGGAACCCTTCGTAATTGCGCTGCTGGAGCTGGCTCTCGATCTGCTTCACGGTTTCCAGACCCACACCCACGATGATCAGGATGCTCGTCCCGCCGAACGGGAAGTTCTGGTTCGCTCCGAAGCCGGCCAACGCCATCGTCGGCACAAGAGCGATGAGACCCAGGTACAGCGACCCCGGCCAAGTGATCCGGTTGAGCACGTAGCTCAGGTACTCCGCAGTGGGTCGACCGGCACGAATACCCGGGATGAACCCACCATACTTCTTCATGTTGTCTGCAACTTCCTCGGGGTTGAACGAGATCGCCACGTAGAAGAACGCGAAGAAAACGATCAGGAGGAAGTAGGTCGCGATGTAGTACGGGTGGTCGCCCTTGACGAAGTGCTTCTGGATCCAGGTGGCCCAGCCGGCGGTGGAACCGCTGAACTGAACGATCAGCGCCGGGATGTACAGCAGCGACGAGGCGAAGATGACGGGGATCACACCCGCCTGGTTCACCTTGAGGGGGATGTAGGTCGAGGTGCCGCCGTACGCACGGCGACCGATCATGCGCTTCGCGTACTGGACCGGGATCCGGCGCTGCGCCTGCTCGACGAAGACCACCAGGGCGACCATCGCGAGGCCGACGAGGATGACCACGCCGAACTCGACCCAGCCGTCGGCGATCTTGCCCTGGAGCTTGATCTGCCACAGGGCGCCGATGAAGCCGGCGGCGATCGAGATGAACATCAGGATGGACATGCCGTTGCCGATGCCGCGGTCGGTCACGAGCTCACCGAGCCACATGACGACACAGGTACCGGCGGTCATGGTGACGACCATGACGATCGTGGTGAAGATCGACCGGTCGGGGACGATCTGGCTGGCCTGCGGGCAGCCCTGGAACAGGGCGCCGGTCCGGGCCGTGGCGACGAGGCCGGTGCCCTGGAGGATCGCGAGTGCGACCGTCAGGTAGCGCGTGTACTGCGTGATCTTCGCGGTGCCGGACTGTCCCTCTTTCTTGAGGTTCTCCAGCTTCGGAATGACCACGGTGAGCAGCTGCAGGATGATGCTCGCGGTGATGTACGGCATGATCCCGAGCGCGAAGATCGTGATCTGCAGCAGGGCACCGCCGCTGAACATGTTGACGAGACCGAAGAGCCCGTTGCTGCTCCCGGCCTGGTCGACACATTTCTGAACGTTCGTGTAGCTCACGCCGGGTACCGGGATGTGGGACCCGAGCCGGAACAGCACGATGATGCCGAGCGTGAAGAGCAGCTTCTTGCGCAGGTCGGGCGTCTTGAACGCCCGGGCGAACGCGGTGAGCACGGTGCCTCCTGCGACCCCCGCGCAACTGCGTCAGAGGTGACGGTCTGAGGGATCGATGAATACGTACAAGCAAAGGTGCACGCCACCTTACCGGCGAGTGCGCCTCCCGTGGAACGACCGACCGGGGATGCCCCATATGTGAGGCATCCCCGGTCGGGTTTCGAGCTATTCAGCCACTGATTTCGTCTTAGACGAGCTCGGTGACGGTGCCGCCGGCAGCGGCGATCTTCTCCTTGGCGGAGCCGGAGACGGCGTCAACCGAAACCTGCAGCGCCACGGAGATCTCGCCCTGGCCCAGGACCTTGACGAGGCTGTTCTTGCGCACCGCGCCCTTGGCGACCAGGTCGGCCACCGTGACCTCTCCCCCCTCGGGGTAGAGAGCGCCGAGCTTGTCCAGGTTCACGACCTGGTACTCGGTGCGGAACGGGTTCTTGAAGCCCTTGAGCTTCGGGAGACGCATGTGGAGGGGCATCTGCCCGCCCTCGAAGCGCTCCGGGATCTGGTAACGGGCCTTCTGGCCCTTCGTACCACGACCGGCCGTCTTACCCTTCGACGCCTCACCACGACCGACACGGGTCTTCGCGGTCTTGGCGCCGGGGGCGGGACGGAGGTTGTGGGCCTTCAGCGGGCTGTTCTCAGCCATGATTAGTCAACCTCCTCAACCGTCACGAGGTGGCGGACGGTGTGCACCATTCCGCGGAACTCGGGACGGTCCTCCTTGACGACCACGTCGTTCAGGCGCTTGAGCCCGAGCGAACGCAGCGTGTCGCGGTGGTTCTGCTTGCTGCCGATGTACGACTTCGTCTGCGTGATCTTGAGGCGAGCCATTACACACCCGCCCCAGCACGCGCACGAAGCAGAGCCGCGGGGGCGACGTCCTCGAGGGGCAGACCACGGCGAGCCGCGATCTCCTCGGGACGCTGCAGGCCCTTGAGGGCCTCCACGGTCGCGTGCACGATGTTGATCGCGTTGTCGGAGCCGAGCGACTTCGACAGGATGTCGTGAACGCCGGCGCACTCCAGAACGGCGCGCACCGGGCCACCGGCGATAACACCGGTACCGGGGGAAGCAGGCTTCAGCAGGACGACGCCCGCAGCCTTCTCGCCCTGGATCGGGTGCGGGATGGTGCCCTGGATGCGCGGAACCTTGAAGAAGTTCTTCTTGGCTTCCTCGACACCCTTGGCGATGGCCGCGGGAACTTCCTTGGCCTTGCCGTAACCGACACCTACGGTGCCGTCACCGTCGCCCACCACGACCAGCGCGGTGAAGCTGAAGCGGCGACCACCCTTGACAACCTTGGCGACGCGGTTGATCGCGACAACGCGCTCAACGTAAGCGGTCTTCTCGGCGGCAGCGCCACCGTCGCGACCCTTCCGGTCCCGCCGCTCGCCGCCACCGGCACCGCTTCCGCGGCGCTGGGGTCCAGCCATTGGATTACCTCTCTCTGTTACGTCCGTGAGTCCCGGAACCGGGGCTTAGAACTTCAGCCCGGCTTCGCGGGCGGCGTCAGCCAGAGCGGCAATGCGCCCGGCGTATCGGTTGCCACCGCGGTCGAACACGACGGTCTCGACACCCGCAGCCTTGGCACGCTCGGCAACGAGCGCGCCGACAGCCTGGGCCTGGGCGCTCTTGTCGCCTTCGCCACCGCGGATCGAAGCGTCCAGGGTCGACGCGGACGCCAGGGTGTGGCCCTGGAGGTCGTCGATGACCTGAGCAACGATGTTGCGGTTGGAACGCGTCACGACGAGGCGCGGACGCTCCGCCGTACCCGAGACGTTCTTGCGGATGCGGATGTGGCGGCGAGCCTTGGCAGCGCGCTTGTACGCGTCACCCTTGGCGATCTTCACACCGTATGCCATGGCTACTTACCAGCCTTTCCGACCTTGCGGCGGATGACCTCGCCGGCGTACTTGACACCCTTGGCCTTGTACGGGTCGGGCTTCCGCAGCTTGCGGATGTTGGCGGCGACCTCGCCGACCTTCTGCTTGTCGATGCCCTCGACCGAGAACTTGGTCGGCGACTCGACCTTGAAGGAGATGCCCTCGGGCGCCTCCACCAGGATCGGGTGGCTGTAGCCGAGCTGGAACTCCAGGTCGGAGCCCTTCGCGGCCACGCGGTAACCGACACCGCTGATCTCGAGAGCCTTGACGTACCCCGTGGTCACACCGGTGATCATGTTCGCCACCAGCGTGCGGGACAGGCCGTGCAGGGCCTTGTTCTGACGCTCGTCGTTCGGACGGGTGACGTTCAGAACGCCGTCCTCGTCCTTGACGACTGCGATGGGTGCCTTAACGGTGTGCGCGAGGGAACCCTTGGGGCCCTTCACGTTGACCGTCTGGCCATCGATGGTGACGTCCACACCGGCGGGAACCTGGATGGGGAGCTTGCCGATTCGCGACATTGCTTTTCCTCCGTTCCCGACTACCAGACGTAGGCGAGGACTTCCCCACCTACGCCCTTCTTGCCTGCCTGCTGGCCGGTCAGGAGACCGTGGGACGTGGAGATGATCGCCACGCCCAGGCCGCCGAGGACCTTCGGCAGGTTGGTGGACTTCGCGTACACGCGCAGACCGGGCTTCGAGATCCGCTTGATGCCCGCGATGGAGCGCTCACGGTTCGGCCCGAACTTCAGCTCGAGGACGAGGTTCTTGCCGACCTCGGCGTCCTCGACCTTCCAGCCGGTGATGAAACCCTCCTGCTTGAGGATCTCTGCGATGTGCGACTTGATCTTGCTGTGCGGCATCACGACGGTGTCGTGGTACGCCGAGTTAGCGTTACGCAGACGCGTGAGCATGTCTGCGATCGGGTCAGTCATGGTCATGAAGTGGCCTTCGGCCTCTCTCGCCGGGGTTTCCTGTATGCGCCATCCCTCTCCCCACTCAGTGGCGGGACGGGTGCGGTGCGGGGACCTACGGCGTAGTAAGTCGATAGGGCGGCGGACGCCCAACCCCACAAGCCTACGGCATGCGGGCAGGGCGGTCCGCCGACCTGATGCTTACCGAGAGCGTCTGGAAAACCTCAACACCCAAAGGGCGGGAGGATTACCAGGAGCTCTTGGTCACGCCCGGCAGCTCGCCACGGTGAGCCATCTCACGAAGGCACACGCGGCACAGGCCGAACTTGCGGTACACGGAGTGGGGGCGACCGCAGCGCTGGCAGCGGGTGTACGCACGCACACCGAACTTGGGCTTGCGGGCAGCCTTCGCGATGAGAGCCTTCTTCGCCATCTCGCTTACGCCTCCTTGAAGGGGAAGCCGAGGTGACGAAGGAGCGCGCGGCCCTCGTCGTCGTTGGTCGCCGTGGTGACCACGGTGATGTCCATACCCCGGGTACGGTCGATCTTGTCCTGGTCGATCTCGTGGAACATGACCTGCTCCGTGAGACCGAAGGTGTAGTTGCCACGGCCGTCGAACTGCTTCGGCGACAGACCACGGAAGTCACGGATACGCGGCAGCGCGAGCGACAGCGTACGGTCCAGGAACTCCCACATGCGGTCACCACGGAGGGTGACGTGGCAGCCGATCGGCTGACCCTCGCGCAGCTTGAACTGCGCGATGGACTTGCGGGCCTTCGTGACGGCCGGCTTCTGACCGGTGATCGTCGTCAGGTCGCGGATGGCGCCGTCGATCAGCTTGGAGTCGCGGGCGGCGTCGCCCACACCCATGTTGACCACGATCTTCACGAGGCCGGGGATCTGCATGACGTTCTCGTAGGAGAACTCCTCACGCAGCTTGCCCGCGATGTCCTCGCGGTACTTCGTCTTGAGACGCGGAGTGGTAGCCATCAGATGTCCTCACCCGTCCGCTTGGCAACGCGGATCTTGTTGCCCTCGTCGTCGAAGCGGTAGCCGACGCGGGTGACGACCTTCTTGCCGTCCTTCTCCACAACCAGCTGAACGTTGCTCACGTGGACCGGGGCCTCGGTGATCACGATGCCACCGGCCTGGTTCTGCGCGGCCTTGGTGTGCTTCTTGACCCGGTTGACACCCTCGACGAGGACGCGGTTCTCAGCGGGGAAGGCAACGATGACCTTGCCCTGCTTGCCCTTGTCCTTACCGGTGATGACCTGGACCAGGTCGCCCTTCTTGATCTTCATGCTTACAGCACCTCCGGCGCGAGCGAGATGATCTTCATGAACTTCTTCTCGCGCAGCTCACGGCCCACGGGGCCGAAGATACGGGTGCCGCGAGGGTCGCCGTCGTTCTTCAGAATGACGGCGGCGTTCTCGTCGAAGCGGATGTACGAGCCGTCCTGGCGGCGGCGCTCCTTGACGGTGCGAACGATGACCGCCTTGACGACGTCACCCTTCTTCACGTTGCCACCGGGGATCGCGTCCTTGACGGTGGCGACGATGACGTCACCGATGCCCGCGTAGCGGCGACCGGAGCCACCGAGAACACGGATGCAAAGGATCTCCTTGGCACCAGTGTTGTCGGCGACACGCAGTCGCGACTCCTGCTGGATCACGTCTATCTCCTGTTTGTCTGCCGGTTCCCGGCGGGGGCCTCACACTCCGAAGAGCGGCGGCCCCCACCGAGCCTGGCGGAACGAATCCGGGGGAAACCCCCCGGACGAATTACTTGGCCTTCTCGAGGATCTCGACGATGCGCCAGCGCTTGCTCGCCGACAGCGGACGCGTCTCCATGATGAGGACGCGGTCGCCGACACCGGCAGCGTTCTGCTCGTCGTGAGCCTTGAGCTTGTTCGTACGGCGGATGACCTTGCCGTACAGGGCGTGCTTGACGCGGTCCTCGACGGCGACGACGACGGTCTTGTCCATCTTGTCGCTGACGACCAGACCCTCACGGGTCTTGCGGAATCCGCGCTCGGTCTTCTCAGTCACGTTGTTCTCGCTCATCAGGCGCTCTCCACCGTCTCGATACCGAGCTCACGCTCGTGCATCAGGGTGTAGATGCGAGCGATGTCCTTACGGACGGACTTGAGCCGGCCGTTGTTCTCCAGCTGACCCGTGGCCGCCTGGAAGCGGAGCTTGAACAGCTCCTCCTTGGCCTCGCGCAGCTTGCCAACGAGCTCCTCGTTGCCGAGCTCACGCAGCTCGGACGCCTTGGTTCCCGTCGCCATCACGACTCACCTGCCTCGCGCCGAACAATCCGGCACTTCATCGGAAGCTTGTGAGCAGCGCGGGTGAGCGCCTCACGAGCAATCTTCTCGTTCGGGTAGGACAGCTCGAACATGACCCGACCCGGGTGCACGTTGGCGATCCACCACTCGGGAGAACCCTTACCGGAACCCATGCGGGTCTCGGCAGGCTTCTTCGTGAGCGGGCGGTCCGGGTAGATGTTGATCCAGACCTTGCCGCCACGCTTGATGTGGCGGGTCATCGCGATACGAGCCGCCTCGATCTGGCGGTTCGTGACGTAGGCGGGGGTGAGCGCCTGGATGCCGTACTCGCCGAACGAGACCTCAGTACCGCCCTTGGCCATACCGCGGCGCTTCGGGTGGTGCTGCTTACGGTGCTTGACCCTACGAGGGATCAGCATGTTGGTCAGGCCTCCGTTCCGGTGCTCTCAGCCGGAGCGGCGGCGGGAGCGTCGGCCTTGGGGGCCTCGGCACCAGCAGCCTGCTGCGGCTTGCGGCCACCACGGCCGCCGCGCTCGCCACCACGGCCACCACGGCCGGCGGGACGGTCGCCAGCGCCGGCACCACGGGCCGGGCGGTTACCCGCACGGGCCGCAGCGTTCTCGGCGCGAACCTCGGCGATGTTCTTGACGTCGCCCTTGTAGATCCAGACCTTCACACCGATACGGCCGAAGGTGGTCTTGGCCTCGAAGAAGCCGTAGTCCACGTTCGCGCGCAGCGTGTGCAGCGGCACACGACCCTCGCGGTAGAACTCGGAGCGGGACATCTCGGCGCCGCCGAGACGGCCGCCACACTGGATCTTGATGCCCTTGGCGCCGGCCTTCATCGTGCCCTGCATGCTCTTGCGCATGGCACGACGGAAGGAGACGCGGGAGGAGAGCTGCTCGGCAACGGCCTGGGCAACCAGCTGGGCGTCGAGCTCGGGGTTCTTGACCTCGAGGATGTTCAGCTGGACCTGCTTGCCCGTGAGCTTCTCGAGGTCACCGCGGATGCGGTCGGCCTCGGCGCCACGGCGGCCGATGACGATGCCCGGACGAGCGGTGTGGATGTCCACACGCACGCGGTCGCGGGTGCGCTCGATCTCAACCTTCGAGATGCCGGCGCGCTCCATGCCGGACGTCATCATCCGACGGATGGCCACGTCTTCCTTGACGTAGTCCTTGTACAGCTTGTCGGCGTACCAACGCGACTTGAAGTCGGTGGTGATGCCGAGCCGGAACCCGTGCGGGTTTACCTTCTGGCCCATTACCGGGAACCTTCCTTGCTGCTGACGACCACGGTGATGTGGCTGGTCCGCTTGCGGATCCGGTAGGCACGGCCCTGCGCACGCGGACGGAACCGCTTCAGGGTCGGGCCCTCGTCCACGTACGCCTCGCTGATGACCAGCGTGGAGGCGTCCGGGTGGTTGTAGTTGTGTGCGGCGTTGGCAATGGCGCTGTCCAGCACCTTGCCGACCGGCACGCTCGCGGCCTGCGGGGCGAAACGCAGGACCGCCTGAGCCTCCGTGGCATCCATGCCACGGATAAGGTCCACCACGCGGCGGGCCTTCATGGGCGTGACGCGGATGTACCGCGCCTGGGCCCTGGCTTCCATGGTTGTCCCTTCGGTGTAAGTCATAGTCGTAACCACCCCGCGTTTAGCGGCGCTTCGACTTCCGGTCGTCCTTGACGTGGCCGCGGAAGGTGCGAGTCGGCGAGAACTCGCCGAGCTTGTGGCCGACCATCGACTCGGTGACGAACACCGGGACGTGGGTCTTGCCGTTGTGCACCGCGATGGTGTGACCCAGCATGGCCGGGATGATCATCGAGCGACGGGACCAGGTCTTGATGACGTTCTTGGTACCAGCTTCGTTCTGAGCGTCCACCTTCTTCACGAGGTGGTCGTCGACGAAGGGTCCCTTCTTGAGACTGCGCGGCATCTAAACCCGCTCCTAGCGCTTCTTGTTCGTCTTGCGGCGGCGGACGATGTACTTGCTCGAAGCCTTCTTCGGCGAGCGAGTACGACCCTCCTTCTGACCCCACGGGGAGACCGGGTGGCGACCACCACTGGTCTTGCCCTCACCACCACCGTGCGGGTGGTCAACCGGGTTCATCGCGACACCGCGGACGGACGGGCGAACGCCCTTCCAGCGCATGCGGCCGGCCTTGCCCCAGTTGATGTTCGACTGCTCGGCGTTGCCGACCTCGCCGACCGTGGCGCGGCAGCGCGCGTCGACGAGACGGATCTCACCGGACGGCATGCGGAGGTGGGCCATGACGCCCTCCTTCGCGAGCAGCTGCACGGAGGCACCGGCGGAACGCGCGAACTTGGCGCCGCCACCGGGGCGGAGCTCGATCGCGTGGATCGTGGTACCGACCGGGATGTTGCGGAGCGCGAGGTTGTTGCCGGGCTTGATGTCGGCCGTCGGGCCGTTCTCAATCCGGTCACCCTGCTGCAGACCGCGCGGCGCGATGATGTAGCGCTTCTCGCCGTCGGCGTAGTGCAGCAGCGCGATGCGCGCGGTGCGGTTGGGGTCGTACTCGATGTGCGCGACCTTGGCCGGCACGCCGTCCTTGTCGTGACGACGGAAGTCGATCACGCGGTAGGCGCGCTTGTGGCCACCGCC
Source organism: Streptomyces sp. NPDC048349 (assembly GCF_040651925.1). NCBI lineage: Bacteria > Bacillati > Actinomycetota > Actinomycetes > Kitasatosporales > Streptomycetaceae > Streptomyces > Streptomyces sp. NPDC048349. The sequence goes on from NZ_JBEZLA010000002.1 coordinate 76,232, forward strand.
CTGGTGGCGAACGGTCACACGACCGGTGTTGTTACGGCCGCCCTTGCTGTGCAGGGGGCGGACCAGCGACTTCTCCGGCGTGGACCGCGTGATCTCGACAAAGTCGGCGACGCTGGAGCCACGACGGCCCGGGGTCGTCGGCTTGTACTTGCGGATACCCATTTCTCAGTCCTCGTCCGATTCCGGACGACTAGACCTCCGTTAGGAGGCCTGGCCGCCGAAGATGTCGATACGGTTGCCCTCGGCAAGGGTCACGATGGCGCGCTTGGTGTTGGCGCGCTTGCCGAAACCGGTCTTGGTGCGCTTGCGCTTACCCTGCCGGTTGATCGTGTTGACCCCGGTGACCTTGACCGAGAAGACCGCTTCCACGGCCTGCTTGATCTGGGTCTTGTTGGCGCCGGGCGCGACGATGAACGTGTACTTGTTCTCGTCCAGCAGCGCGTAGCTCTTCTCCGAGACGACCGGCTTGATCAGCAGGTCGCGCGGGTCGGTGAAGGTCTTGCTGGTAACGGTCGCCTCAGACATCAGGCGTCGCTCCCTTCGGTCTCATCGGCCTTGGGGCCAGACACGAAGGACTCGAGCGCGGCCTGGGTGAAGACCACGTCGTCAGAGACGATCACGTCGTACGTGTTCAGCTGGCCCGGCTCCAGGATGTGAACCTGGGGCAGGTTGCGGGCGGACAGCCACGCGGCCTCGTCGGCACGCTCGACGACCAGGAGCAGGTTCTTGCGCTCCGAGATCTTGCCGAACAGCGTCTTGGCGGCCTTCGTGGAGGCGGCACCCTCGACCACGCCGGTGACGACGTGGATGCGGGAGTGACGCGCACGGTCCGAGAGGGCACCGCGGAGGGCGGCGACCTTCATCTTCTTGGGGGTCCGCTGCGAGTAGTCACGCGGCTGCGGGCCGTGGACGACGCCACCGCCGGCGAACTGCGGAGCGCGGGTCGAACCCTGACGGGCGCGGCCGGTGCCCTTCTGGCGGTACGGCTTGCGGCCACCACCACGGACTTCGCCACGGGTCTTGGTCTTGTGCGTGCCCTGACGGGCAGCTGCCAGCTGGGCGACAACGACCTGGTGGATCAGCGGAACGCTGGTCTTCGCGTCGAAGATCTCCGCGGGGAGCTCGACGGTACCGGCCTTGTCGCCTGCCGGCGAAAGGATGTCAATGGTGCTCATTACCTCAAGCCCCCTTGGCCGCGGTACGGACCAGGACGAGGCCGCCGTTCGGACCGGGGACCGCGCCCTTGATGAGCAGCAGACCCTTCTCCGCGTCAACCGCGTGGATGGTCAGGTTCTGGGTGGTGACGCGCTCGTTACCCATGCGACCGGCCATGCGCATGCCCTTGAAGACACGCCCAGGGGTGGCGCAGCCACCGATCGAACCGGGGGAGCGGTGCTTGCGCTGCACACCGTGACCGGCGCCGAGGCCCCGGAAGTTGTGCCGCTTCATGACACCGGCGAAGCCCTTGCCCTTGCTGTTGCCCGTGACGTCAACCTTGACGCCGGACTCGAACACCTCAGCAGTGATCTCCTGGCCGAGCGTGTACTCGCTGGCGTCGGAGGTGCGGAGCTCCACCAGGTGGCGGCGGGGGGTGACGTCGGCCTTGGCGAAGTGACCCTTGAGGGGCTTGTTCACCTTGCGCGGGTCGATCTCGCCGAAGGCGATCTGGACCGACTCGTAGCCGTCGATGTCGTTCGTACGGACCTGGGTAACGACGCAGGGTCCGGCCTTGACCACGGTCACCGGGACGACACGGTTGTTCTCGTCCCAGACCTGGGTCATGCCGAGCTTCTCGCCCAGGACGCCCTTGATCTGCTTTGCCATCTTCTCGACGCCTCTCAGAGCTTGATCTCGATGTCAACGCCGGCCGGAAGGTCCAGGCGCATCAGCGAGTCAACGGTCTTGGGGGTCGGGTCGAGGATGTCGATCAGGCGCTTGTGCGTGCGCATCTCGAAGTGCTCGCGCGAGTCCTTGTACTTGTGCGGCGACTTGATGACGCAGTACACGTTCTTCTCAGTGGGCAGCGGCACCGGGCCCGCGACCGACGCACCAGTGCGGGTCACCGTCTCGACGATCTTCTTCGCCGAGGAGTCGATGACCTCGTGGTCGTAGGCCTTGAGCCGGATGCGGATCTTCTGTCCCGCCATGGCTACTCCGTAGTCCTGTCTCTATGTGGAAACGCTCTGGCTCCCGGTCGGCTGCGGGACGGATCCCGCCGCTTCCCTCCGACCCACGCGGTCGGGCGTGTCGCACTCCCTCTACAGAAAATTCCCATACGGAAATTCCCTCGTCCAAGGGGGTGCGGTCCCTGTGACCGCGTTTCGGGGGAGAAACACCCACCGAGCGCCTGGTGGGCACCGTGCTGACACTTCCCAGAAGATTCCCGTACGTCCGCCCCCATTGCTGCCCCGGAAGGCAGATTAAGGACGACGAGTACTGTGGGACTCGCTTCCGGTCCTCCCGGCGGGAGGCGCGCAGCATCGGCACTCAGCCGAGCAACTTGAGTAGTCTGCCATACGAGGCACGTACCTGGCCAATCGGGCGGAAGAGAATACCCCGCCACGCTGAGTGGTCAAACCGCACCACGCACTTCGCCTGACGGGGTGACTCCCCCGGTCAGGAGCGGGTCACGGTCCCGCACCCCTCGCCCTCGATGCCCCTGCTGCGGTCGTACGGGTCCACGGCGGGCCCGGTGGGCGCCGGCCCGGTCGGCGCCTGGGCCGGGAAGTCCGGGTGCAGGAAGCCGTCGGCCGCCTTGCACCCGACGTTCGACCACTCCGAGAGGTACGAGCGCAGCTGGAGCCTGCCCCGGGTGGCCTCCCAGCGCGCCGGGTCGAGCAGGCTCAGGGTGATCTGCCGGCGCACGATGGTGCGCTGCACGCTCGTGCCCCCCTTCGTCATGGGGTGGACGAAGGTGTAGTCCGTCACCACGAGCAGTTCCCCGGGCTCCCCCTGCTCCGCGCGCATGCTGCCGCGCACCTTGACGACGTCGCCGACCGGCTTGACCTCGGCCGGATCGAAGCGGGTGAAGAGCAGCACCGGGGTGTCCTGCTCCGTGGGCTTCGCCAGGTACTGCTCCAGCCGCTGCGGGATCTCCGGCTGCCGGGGGTCCAGGAGCGCCAGGGCGGCGGCGGGCCGCTCCCCGTGCAGGGTCGCCGGGTCCAGGTTGGCGGAGACGAGGAACTGCTTGGTCTTCTGCAGCGCGTCCGCTACCTGCTCCTTGGACATCCCGCCCACGGCGGCCGCCTCGGGGACCTCGATCCCGGCGGCACCGTCGGCCCACTGGAGCGCCGGGGAGCCGCGGAAGGGGTCCTGGAGGGTCGGCTGGTCGGGGGACGACGGGGGCGGCGGCGCGGTCGGGCGAACCGACTCCGCGGGCAGCGGAGCGGCCTTGGCGGCCTCCTGCCGGTCCTCGGCCCTGCCGGTGAGCCGGTCGATCACGAGCTCGGGCCGTACCGCGACCACCGTGAGCCCGGCGATGAGGGCGATGGCCAGCACGGCCTTGAGGCGCCGCGGGCGCCGGCGCTCCTGCCATGCGGGCCCGGTCCGCCAGCCGGGCGGTTCCTGGCCCTGCGCGGCCCGCAGCCGCCCGGTCACCATCCGAGCGCGCGCGGACGGCTCCCGCGGCGCCGGGGCCCTCCCCGCGGCGGCCTCCTCCTGGAACCTGGCCCACTGCTCGTCGGAGGGCCCCTGTCCGCCGACCGTGCTGTCGTTGTTCCCCATGTTCCCCATCCCCTGGCCCCTGAAGTGCGGGAAGGGCCCCGCACCGTGTGGTGCGGGGCCCCTCACCTGTGGAAAGACGTGCTCACGCCATCAGCTGAAGTAGCCCGTGATGTCCGCGATGAGGTCCACGGACCCCGAGTTGTTGTAGAAGCTGACCTTTCCGTCCACCACCGGGACGACCACCAGGTTGGGGATCGTGAGGCCGCGGGTGAAGTTCAGGTTCGAGGCGCTCGAGCGGGTCGTACCGCTCGGGTACACCGACACGAAGCTGGCCTCGGTCGGGTTCGTCGCCGTCACGTTCAGCACCACGGCCTTCACGCCGGTGGCCGGGATGCCGCCGACGCCCGCGACCGGCAGCGTGACGACGCTGCCGCCGGCCACCGGGCCCTGGCGGACGCCGAGGCCCGCACGGGTGTCCATCAGGCGCTTGGGGCCGAAGTTCGCGTGCATGGCGCCCGTGGCGCTGTCGGAGAAGTAGCCCGTGATGTCGGCGATCAGGTCGACGGTGCCCTGGTTGTTGTAGAAGCTGACCTTTCCGTCCACGACCGGGACGACCACCAGGTTGGGGATCGTCTGGCCCGGGGTGAAGTTCAGGTTCGAGGCGCTGGAGCGGGGCGTACCGCTCGGGTACACCGACACGAAGCTCGGCTGCGTCGGGTTGGTCGCCGTCACGTTGAGGACCACGGCCTTCACACCGGTGGCCGGGATGCCGTCGACGCCCGCCACGGGCAGGGTGACCACTCCGCCGGTACCGACCGGGCCGGCCGGAACGCCCGTGCCCGTGCGGGTGTCCATCAGACGCTTGGGACCGAAGTTGGTCTGCGTGGCGCCCTCACCGTTCGAGGTGAAGTAGCCGGTGATGTCGGCGATCAGGTCGACGGTGCCCTGGTTGTTGTAGAAGCTGACGGTCCCGTTGATGACCGGCACGACCACCAGGTTGGGGATCGTCTGGCCCGGGGTGAAGTTCAGGTTCGACGCGCTGGAGCGGGTCGTACCGCCCGGGTACACCGACACGAAGCTCGGCTCGGTCGGGTTCGTCGCCGTCACGTTCAGCACCACCGCGGTGGGCGTACCACCGGTGGCGGCGGCCACCGGCAGGGTGACGACACCGCCCGCACCGACCGGCCCGGCCGCAACGCCCAGGCCCGTACGGGTGTCCATCAGGCGCTTCGGGGAGAGGGGCACGTACTTGGCGGGCTTGACGTCCGCCTCGACGGTGACCGCGAGGCTCGTGGAAACCTTGCCGTTCGCGGCGGTCGCCTTGACGCGGACCTCGTGGCGGCCGTCGGTCAGGGCGGCCGTGGCCTTGCGGGCCGAGGCGTCGGTGACCGCGACGGCCTCGCCGTCGACCAGCAGCTCGAACTTGTTCAGCTGGCCGCTCGCCGTGCTGGTGGTCCAGTCGACGGTCAGGGCCGCGCCGCTGGGCAGCGTGGCGCCCGGCGTGGCCGCCGTCCCGTTCACGGAGGCGATCTTCAGCTGGGCCGCGGGGCCCGACTTCCGGATCGAGTCCAGCTGCGGGTAGAGCTGGTTTCCGGGGCACTGGGTGTTGAAGCCGTCGCGGTGACCCGAGACGGTCTTGAAGGTGTACTGCTGCTTCTCGGTGAAGGTGGTACCGAAGAAGTTGGTCTGGGTGACGCCGGCGGTCAGCGTCGTGGTGCCGTTCATGTCGCCGTCGTACTGGCCCAGCTTGTACGCCGCGACCTTGGAGATGCCTTCGAGCGCGGCGGCCGAGGCCCCGGCGGACGTGTAGTCACCGAGGACGGCGACGCTCGTCGACTCCGCGTTCCAGCCGTAGGTGTGCGCGCCCTGCACGGGCTGGTCCACACCGCCCTGCCGGCCCTCGAAGAGCGTGCCGCACTTGTCGACGAGGAAGTTGTAGCCGAGGTCCCGCCAGCCGTTGGTCTTCACGTGGTAGACGTGCAGACCGCGCACGATGGCCGCGGACTCGGAGCACTCGTAGGGCGCGGTGGACGCCGTGTGGTGGACGAAGAGCGCCTTGACCTTCGCACCGGGCAGGTAGAGCGGGCCCTCGTTGTTCAGGGACTCGTCCGCGCCCCACTGCACGCGCGAGACCACGTCCGGCCGCGGGGCGGTCGACTCCGGTCCCGGCGTCGTCGGCGCGGGGTCCACTGCGGGCAGCGCGTAGGCGGCGGGGCCCAGGCTCAGGCTGCCCTTCTTCTTGGCCTTCGTGGCAGCGGCACCCGGGTCCACCAGGTTCAGCTCCATGCCGGCGGGCAGTTCGGCGGCGCCGCCGCCCACGCGCACCTCGGCTCCGTCGGACGGGCCGACCCAGACGGGCTCGGTGGCGCCGCGCAGGCCCGGGCGCTTGCCGTCGAGGCCGGACTCGGCCTGCTCCAGCACCTTCCACTTCGACCACTTGCCGGTCTCGGCGTCCCGGGTGCGGGCCTCGATCTTGCCCTGCACGTCGGCCTCGGGGTCGCTCCAGGAGACGCCGAGGAGCCCGAAGGGCTCGGTGTCCTGCTGGGAGAGGACGGCCTCCCCCTTGCCCTTGGGCTTCAGGGCGAGCATGTGCAGCTCCCCCTCGACCGGGCCCTTCTCACGGGCGCCCGCGCTGTACGGCGAGACCTCGCCGTCGCCGGCGTCGATACCGTTGGCGACGCCCTGGATGCCGAGAACCGTCACGACACCGAGCGCGGCGGCCAGCGCCGTCCCGCGCACACGACCTAGTTTCAAGTTGTCCCCAACCCCTGTTGTGAGTCGCCAGAAGACATGCCTGACCGGCCGGATGCTACTGGCCCCCGATGTCGGCTCGAACAGGGGGGTGGGTGTTGGGCGAACACGGGTGCGGATACGCGAGGACCCCCGGTCCGCGGCGAAGCGCGGGACGGGGGTCCTCGGTCGGGCCGGAGGCTAGACGGCCTAGTTCGCCTTCTGCCCCTCCTGCTGCTGCTTCTGCTGGCGCTTCTGCTCCTCCTGCTGCTTGTGCTGCTCCCTCTGCAGCTCCGACAGCGGTGCCTTGCGGCCGCAGACGGCCTGCCAGTTCAAGGGGCCGATGCCGCCGCACCAGATGTAGCCGCGGTCGGGGCTCTGGCGCCAGTCCTTCGTCACGATGTCCTGGCACTGGCCCCCGGGGGCGAAGCGCGGGCAGCGGCCGTCGGCCTTCTTGACGGTGTGGGCCCGGTAGGCGTCGATGCCCATCGACATCTCGTTGGACTGCGGCATGTACCGGTTCACCGACCAGGAGGCGCCCATCGTGGCGAACAGGGCGATCGCGCACACCATGCCGGCCGACAGCTGCTGCACCACCCGTCGCGGAAGGACCCGGGCCGCCGGTTCGGCGCCCGCGGGCCGCAGCGTGCGTTCGGCCCATCCGGAGCCGCGGTGGACCACGGCCATCATGCCGAGGACGGCCAGGATCATCAGGCAGTACATGATGATCCACGTGGTGCGCGGGTAGAGCTGCACCGCCTTGTCGTGCGCCATGTGCGAGGCGAACCAGAAGCGGACCAGCCAGGCGCCGGCCAGGGTGGCGGCGGCCGTGCGCACCATGATGTTGCGCAGCCCCAGGCCCACGCCGAGGCCCACGGCGAACAGCAGCAGCAGGGCGAAGCCGCTCTGCCCCGCCATCTCGCCCGCCACCGGCCAGTTCTGGTACTCCAGCTGCCCGGACCGGTCGGACACCCAGCCCAGGACGTACGCCGGGTCGACGTACACGGCCAGGAAGCCGTAGCGGTCCGGATGCTGCGAACCGAGCCGGATCATCTGGTAGAGCAGGGGGGCGCCGACGACACCGGCCGTCAGGAGGGTGATGCCGACGAACGCGGCGGCCCGCTTGACCGCCGTCCGACCGGCCCGCCAGGGGAAGAGGAACAGCGCCAGCAGGCCCACGCCGGGCGCGGACCAGACGAACCAGCCGGAGTACCAGAGGAAGACCACGCCGAAGACGAGGCCCAGGAGCGCACCGCGCAGCAGGCTCGGGCGCAGCGGCCGCGAGGCGGCCCGGCGCATCTCGCGCAGGCAGACACCGAGCAGCGGCAGCAGCACCAGCATGGAGACGTGGCTGTACGGGCGGATCGGGTCGAGGAAGAGCACCGCCGACGGCACGGCGATCAGCAGGGCCCAGAACGGCCGCAGCAGCAGCCGCCAGGCCAGGTACGTCATCGGGCCCGCGATCGCGGTGAAGAAGATCTGGAAGTCCTTGAGGGCGAACCCGGTCCCGCCGGGCACGTCGTGGCGGAACTTCGCCCAGACGGCCATCAGGCCGGGGAAGAGGGGCGGGTAGATGCCCGACATGCCCTCGCCGTGCAGGAACGAGTTGGCCATGTCGATCAGGGCGCCCGGGTCGCCCTCCTGACCGCCGAGGCCCCAGGGCGTTCCGCGCAGGGCGACGACCACGCCGCCCGCCACCACACCGGTGGCCAGGCCCGCCAGGGCCGCGCAGACCAGGCGCTTGACCAGCTGGTGGCGCAGCAGCGTGCCGCGGTAGGCGGTGTAGAGCAGGACCGCGAGCAGCGGCAGGCCGAGGACGGCCACGTACTGCTGGAGCTTGGCGAGCCCGCTGACCTGGCCGATGCGCACGAGCGGGTTCACGCTGATGTGCGTGCTCAGCAGCGTGAACCCGAGGGCCGCCACCAGGCTGACCACGGCCTCGGCCAGCGGCAGCACCCACCGCCGGGAGAGCCACGCCCGGCTCCGTGAAGGGGACAGACGGCTCTTTCCTTCCGCTGTCGGGGCGGGGCGGGGCGCCGGGGCGCCGGCCTCACCGACCTCCTCGGGGGCCAGGTGTGTCATCTCAGTCCCGTTTCGTGGTGTGCGGTCTCGGCTCAGTTCTGGCCGGAGGTGAACGCGTGCTTCGCCAGGGTGCGGGCGCCCTCCCGGTGCCCGCGGCGCAGTGCGCCGGGGAGCATGGTGAGCGCGTGCAGGCGGGAGGCGCTGTGGAAGCGCGCCGCGCGGGCCGCCTTGGGCCAGCCGCGCGCGTCCATGCGCGCGGCGACCGCGGCGAAGTACCGCTCGGCCTCGGCGAACCGGGTTCCGGAGAAGGCCTGCACCGAGGACTCGCTGACCGCGTGGCGACGGTACTGGAAGACCGTGGTCGAGTTGTCGATCACCATCTCCTCGCCGCTCTCCAGCAGGTCGACGACCAGCGCGAGGTCCTGGATCACGGAGTAGTCGTCGCGGAAGTTCACCTTGCGCAGCGCCTCGCCGCGCCAGGCGATGGAGGGGAAGTACAGCCAGTTCCCGCGCAGCACGCTGGCGGCCAGCTCCTCCCCGCCCATCAGCCGGCGGCCCTTGACCTGCGGCGCGTACAGCCGCTTCTTGGTGTTGTCCGCAAGGCCCTGGGAGACCCGGCCCGTGCCGTCGATGACCTCGACGCCCGGCTGGACCATGCCGATGCCCGGGTGGGCGCCGATGATCCCGCGGACGGTCTGCAGGTAGTGCGGGTGCAGGATGTCGTCGCAGCCCATGATGACCACGTAGTCGGCCTCGGAGAGCTCCACGCACTTCTGGAAGTTCTTGGTGATGCCGAGGTTGCGCTCGTTGCGGGTGTAGTGGACCCGCTCGTCGCCGAGCTGCTCGAACCAGCCGGGCACGCCCGGCTCCTTGCCGTCGTCGATGACGACGAGCCGGAAGTCCCGGTCGGTCTGCGCCAGGACGCTGCGCACGGCGTCCTGCATCAGCTGCACGTCCCCGTAGTAGGGGAGCATGAAGTCGAAGGTCACCATCGGGCGTCAGGCCTTCACGGAGTCGGAGCCGGCGCCCGCGCCGGTGCCCGGGGCGGAGTCCTGCCCGAGGCGCTCGTCGTTGTGCCGGACGCCCTCGTTGATGGCCACGGTCCGCGCCAGGTCGGTGATCTTCTTCTCCAGCGACCGGAAGCGCAGGAAGGTGTTGAGCGTGAGGAAGCCCATCGCGAGCACCATCACGTAGAGCACCAGGTCGGTGCCTCGGCCGACGCCGAGCTGCTGGGCGAGCCAGGTGACGTCCGTCGGGCGGAGCACCGCGTAGACGTTGACGACCACGAACACGGAGAACGCTATGCGCTTCCACGCCCGGTTCTTCGCCTGGCCCCAGGTCCGGATGAACATGAGGGCCATGGACACCGAGCCGAGGATCAGCAGCAGCTGGATCCAGAAGTACTTCATCGACGCCCACGCTCCCGCAGCGAAATGTCAAAAAGGATGTTGACGCCGTTGATCAGGGACTGACCCTTGGCGCGTGAGTAATCGGTGTAGAGGATGTCCACCGGGACCTCGGTGACCCGCAGGTCGGAGCCGGCCAGGAAACCGACGAGCTCGGACGCGTGCGCCATGCCGTTCATGGTGATGTTCAGCTGCTCGGCGGCCTCACGGCCCAGGACGCGCAGACCGTTGTGCGCGTCGGTGAGCTTGAGCTTGCGGGCGGTCGGGCTGACGGCGGCGGCCGTGCGCAGCACCACCTGCTTGATCCACGGCACCTGGCCGTTCTGCTCGATGAAGCGGGAGCCGAGGACGACGTCGGCCTCCCCGCGGCGCAGCACCGCGACCATCGTCTCGACGTCCTTGGTCTGGTGCTGACCGTCCGCGTCGAAGGTGGCGAAGTAGCGGGCGCCGGGCTGGGCGAGCGCGTACGTGAGTCCGGTCTGCAGGGCGGCGCCCTGGCCCAGGTTGACCGGGTGGCGCACCAGGTGGGCGCCGGTCGTGGCTATGTGCTTGGCCGAGTCGTCGGTGCTGCCGTCGTCGACGACGACGATGTTGGGGAACGTCTTGCGGGCCCCCTCGACCACGTCGGCGATCACCTGGCCCTCGTTATAGGCCGGTATGACCAGCCAGACATCGTCGTAATCGGACACGGTAGCTCCAGCGGAACGGGGCACAAACGAGTGCTCGGTGATCGGTGTGACGTCGTGGGCAGGCATGGCTATGGTCCGACCGCACCTACGCCCAGGCTGCCTGTGTCGGCGGTCTGCCCGGGACCTTCGGTGGCGGCCGCAGCCGCTCCGGGGAAGCTCAGCCTCAGCGCTGCCAGCATAGCGAGCACGGTGGCCAGGGAGCCGAGAGCGTAGGCAACGATCACGCGCAGGGCCACGTCCCCGGGTATCAGGGTGATGCCCACCAGGACCGCGGTGCCGAGGACCCAGCAGAGCAGCTGCAGGTTGTGCCGCTTGAATACCATGAGCGCCTGTCCGAGGACCATCGCGAACATGTACGCCACGGTGCCCGCGGACATCAGGAAGAAGTCGAAGCAGCCCAGCCTCGGCTTGGCGTCGAAGAGCACCTCGATCAGCCAGGGCCCGAGCGCGGTGGCGGGCACGCCGCCGAGCAGGCCGAGCCCGCCGACGACCAGCGCGATCCGGCGCAGCATCGCCCAGAACGCGGCCCGGTCGCCGGCCGTGAAGGCCGCGGTGAGGCCGCTCAGCAGCGAGGCCTGCAGCGAGCCGAAGACGAAGAGCGGCACCCGCGCCAGGACGAGCGCGCTGAGCAGGGCCGCGATCAGCACGCTGTCGGCGGGGGCCAGCAGCTTGGTGCTGACGACGGCCGCATTGACGACGGCCTGGGACAGCAGGGTCGCGCAGATGAGCAGGCCCAGGCCGTTGCACAGCTCCCGCCAGGCGATCGGCTCGCCGGGTCCGACCGCGCGCAGCAGCGTCGGCAGGGTGACCAGCGTCGCGGCGATCGGAGCCAGGGCCAGCACCAGGCTGAAGGCGAGCGCGGAGTGCAGCCCGAGCAGCGCGCAGCCGAAGGCGAGCACGATCCGCAGGCCGCCGTCGACGGCCAGCTGGGTGCCGTACGCGGCGAAGCGGCCGAGGCCGGCCAGGACGCCGCGGGTCAGGTAGCAGACGGCCATGCCCGCGAAGGCTCCGCCGAGCGCGCCCACCAGGGCGCGGTCGCCCTGGAAGAGCAGGTCGGCGATCGGGCCCGCGCCCAGGCCCAGGACCAGCAGGGTCGCGCCGAGCATCGCCCCGGTCAGCAGGGTGGCGCGGCGGAGCACCGGGGCCGCGCCCTGGCCGAGGACCGCGCGGGCGGAGACGATCCGGGTGAGCTCCTGCTCGATGGGGAAGAAGACGCCGATGCCGACGGACATCACGATCGTCCACAGCACGGAGACGTTCGCCATGTCCTGTGCGGACAGGCTGTGACCGGCCACGCCCAGGTGGACGTAGGAGGCCGCGCCGAGCACGACGGTGCCGCCGGCCACCGCGACGGTGCCCGGCGGCAGCGCCGCGGTCAGCTTGTTCAGCAGGGTTCTCATCCCGCTCGGCCGTCCCGGGCCTGGTCGGCCAGTGCGGCGAAGACGGGGGTACCGAGGGCCTCGGCGAGCTGTTCCCGCCAGTCGGCGAGGGGTGCCAGGCCCGCTTCGTCCCACGCGTCGTGCGCGAGCACGCTGAAGGAGGGGCGGACCGCGGGGCGCACGAAGGCCTCGGAGGTGGTCGGACGGATCCGCTCCGGGTCGAGCCCGCTCAGCCGGTAGGTCTCGCGGGCGAGCCCCATCCAGGTGGTCCGGCCGCTCGCAGTGCCGTGGTAGATCCCGCCCATGGCCCAGCCCTTCAGCGCCGCCTGGCCGAGCTCGACCAGGTGGCGGGCCAGCGCACGGGACCACGTGGGCTGGCCGTGCTGGTCGTCGACGACGTCGAGGGTGTCCCGTTGCGCGGCCAGCTTCAGCATGGTGGCCACGAAGTTGGGTCCGTGCTCGCCGTACAGCCACGCGGTGCGCACCACGTAGCCGTCCTGCGGCAGGAGTTCGGCCACGGCCCGCTCGCCGACCAGCTTGCTGCGTCCGTAGGCGTTGACCGGGCCCGTCTCGGCGTCCTCGCGGTACGGCTCCGAGGCGTCGCCGGGCAGCACGTAGTCGGTGGAGACGTGGATCAGGCGCACGTGGGCGGCGGCGCATGCCTCGGCGAGGACGCGCACGCCCGTGCCGTTGACGGCGGTGGCGGCTTCCTCGGCGGTCTCGGCGCCGTCCACGTCCGTCCAGGCAGCGCAGTTGACGACCACGTCGACGCCCTCGACGGCGGCCCGGACGGCTGCCGGGTCGGTGATGTCGAGGTCGGCGCGACCCAGGCCGACGGCCTCGATGCGGGAGTCCTTCAAGGCGGCCAGGACGTCCCGGCCGAGCATCCCGGCGGCGCCGGTGACGAGCCAGCGCGTGTCCCTGGGGTGGCCGCTCACTTCTGCAGCGCTGCCTTCGCCTTGAGGGGCTCCCACCAGGCGCGGTTCTCGCGGTACCACTCGATCGTGGCCTTGATGCCGTCCTCGAAGGTGACCTGCGGGGCGTAGCCGAGCTCGGCACCGATCTTGCTGATGTCGATGGAGTAGCGCAGGTCGTGACCCTTGCGGTCCTCGACGTGCTCGACCATGTCCCAGCCGAGGCCGGCGGCCTCGAGCAGGACGCCGGTGAGCTCCTTGTTGGTGAGCTCGGTGCCGCCGCCGATGTTGTAGACCTCGCCGGCGCGGCCCTTGCGCATGGCCAGGTCGATGCCGCGGCAGTGGTCGGAGACGTGCAGCCAGTCGCGGACGTTGCCGCCGTTGCCGTACAGCGGGACCTTCTTGCCGTCCATCAGGTTCGAGACGAACAGCGGGATGACCTTCTCGGGGAACTGGTAGTGCCCGTAGTTGTTGGAGCAACGGGTGACCACCACGTCCATGCCGTGCGTGCGGTGGTAGGCCAGCGCCAGCAGGTCGGACGACGCCTTCGAGGCGGAGTACGGGGAGTTCGGCACCAGCGGCCACTCCTCCGTCCAGGAGCCCTCGGTGATCGAGCCGTAGACCTCGTCCGTCGAGATGTGGACGAAGCGGCCGACGCCGTGCTTGCGGGCGGCGTCCAGGAGGACCTGGGTGCCCACCACGTTGGTCATCACGAAGGGGCCCGCGCCGGCGATGGAGCGGTCCACGTGCGACTCGGCGGCGAAGTGCACGACGACGTCGTGGCCGGCCATCACCTGGTCGACGGCCTCGGCGTCGCAGATGTCGCCCTTGACGAAGGTGTATCCCGAGTGGTCCGCGACCGGCGCCAGATTCGCTTCGACTCCGGAATAGGTCAGCTTGTCGAAGACCGTGATCCGGGCCGAGGCATCTGCACCGAGCTGCTGGCGGACGAATTCTGAACCGATGAAGCCGGCGCCGCCGGTCACGAGGATGCGCATAATACGAAGAGTCTAGCCGCCCGCCGAACGTCACATGCCCTGGGCTCGGCTCCCCCACACCCTCTCGCATAGGGTTCTCCCCATGCGTGGAATCCTCTTGGCCGGTGGTACCGGATCCCGACTCTGGCCGCTGACCCGGGCAGTCTCGAAGCAGTTGCTGCCCGTCTTCGACAAGCCGATGATCTACTACCCGCTGTCCACCCTGGTGATGGCGGGTATCAGCGAGATCCTGATCATCACCACTCCTGAAGACCGCGACCAGTTCGAGCGGCTGCTCGGCGACGGTTCGCAGTTCGGCCTGCGGCTCGAGTACGCCGTCCAGGAGCGCCCGGAGGGCATCGCCCAGGCCTTCGTCCTCGGCGCCGACTTCATCGGTGACGAGTCCGTCGCACTGATCCTCGGCGACAACATCTTCCACGGCAGCGGCCTCGGCACCCGCCTCGCGCAGCACACCGACGCCAAGGGCGGCCGGGTCTTCGCGTACCCGGTGGCGGACCCGACCGCGTACGGCGTGGTGGAGTTCGACGAGACGGGCCAGGCCATCTCCATCGAGGAGAAGCCGGCCAAGCCCAAGTCCCGTTACGCGGTGCCGGGCCTGTACTTCTACGACAACCAGGTCGTCGAGATCGCCCGCGGCCTGAAGCCCAGCGCCCGCGGCGAGCTGGAGATCACCGCCGTCAACGACGCGTACCTCCAGGCCGGCGAGCTGAACGTCACCATCCTCGACCGCGGTACCGCGTGGCTGGACACCGGCACCTTCGTCTCGATGGTGCAGGCCTCCGAGTTCGTCCGCGTGATCGAGGAGCGCCAGGGCTTCAAGATCGGCTGCATCGAGGAGGCGGCCTGGCGGGCCGGCCTGATCGATTCCGCACAGCTGCGCGCGCTGGCCGAGCCCCTCACCAAGAGCGGTTACGGCAACTACCTGCTCACCCTGCTCGACGAGGAGGCCGCGCGATGAAGTTCCGCGAACTCTCCATCGAAGGCGCCTTCGAGGTCACCCCGCAGCTGCACGGCGACCCGCGCGGCCTGTTCACCGAGTGGTACCGCTTCGACCGGCTGGCCGAGGTCGTGGGCCACCCGCTGAACCTGGCGCAGGCGAACCTGTCGGTCTCCTCCGCGGGCGTGGTCCGCGGCATTCACTTCGCCGATGTCCCGCGCGGCCAGGCCAAGTACGTGACCTGCGTGCGCGGCGCCGTGCTCGACGTCATCGTCGACCTGCGGGTCGGCTCCCCCACCTTCGGCCGGTGGGAGGGCGTCCGCCTGGACGACGTGGACCGCCGCGCGGTCTACATCCCCGAGGGTCTGGGCCACGGGTTCTGCGCGCTGAGCGACGACGCGACGCTCTCGTACCTCTGCTCGGAGACGTACAACCCGACCGGCGAGCACTCCGTCCACCCGCTCGACGCCGATCTCGGCATCGAGTGGCCGGCCGACGTCCCGCTGCTGTCGGCCCGCGACGAGGCCGCGCCGTCGCTGGCCGAGGCGATCGCGTCCGGGCTGCTGCCCGACTACGCCGTCTGCAAGGAGTTCACGGAGTCGCTCCGCACGAGCTGACCCCGCGCCTTCGCGACCGAGGGCCGCATCCGAGGGCCGCACCCCCTTCCCGGGGTGCGGCCCTCGGTCGTTGCGCGCCGCAACCGGCCGGGCCCGGTCAGTGGATGACGGAGAAGCTGCGCCACGGCAGGCTGCCGGGGGCGGTCACGTTCGACGTGGAGACCGGGATGTAGATGCCGTCGGCCTCCTCGGTCTTCTGGCACTTCGGCGTCCGGTACACGACCACGTCGACCAGGCTGTGGTTCTCCACGTGCGCCGCGCCGTGCGGGAGGCGGATCTCGTGGCAGCCCTGGACGGGGGTGTTCGAGTACGTGACCTCGATCGGGGAGTCGTGGGCGCGGAACGCGAGTGTGCCCACGGTGGTCTTCCCGGCCGAGCAGGCCGTGGCCGTGGCCGTGAGCAGCAGCGCCGCCCCGGTGATGACGCCGGCGTGCCGGAGCCGGGCGCCTCCGTGTTCGAACATGGCTCGGTCCTCGTCTGTGCGGTGGTCGATGCCCTTGACCGCAGCCTGACCTGCCGCGCCCCACGAGGCATCCGCTGCGCACCCGAGGGGATGACGGCCGAACGGGGAGGGACGCCCCGCGCACGCCGAAGGGCCCCGTCCCTCCGCCGGAGCGGGGGGACGGGGCCCTTCAGTGGAACATGGTGCCCGCTTCAGCGAGCTACCAGGTCAGAGCACGAATTACTTCGTGATCTTGGTGACCTGGCCGGCGCCCACGGTACGACCACCCTCACGGATGGCGAACTTCAGGCCCTCCTCCATGGCGACCGGCTGGATCAGCGCGACCGACATCTCGGTGTTGTCGCCCGGCATGACCATCTCCGTGCCGGCCGGCAGGGTGACGACACCCGTGACGTCCGTGGTACGGAAGTAGAACTGCGGACGGTAGTTGTTGAAGAAGGGGGTGTGACGGCCACCCTCGTCCTTCGACAGGATGTAGGCCTGGGCCTCGAACTCGGTGTGCGGGGTGACCGAACCGGGCTTGATGATGACCTGGCCGCGCTCGACGTCCTCGCGCTTGATGCCACGGAGGAGCAGACCGACGTTCTCGCCCGCCTGGCCCTCGTCGAGGAGCTTGCGGAACATCTCGATACCGGTGACCGTGGTGGTGGTCTTCTCTTCCTTGATACCGATGATGTCGACGGTCTCGTTGACCTTCAGGACACCACGCTCGATACGGCCGGTGACGACCGTACCGCGACCGGTGATCGTGAAGACGTCCTCGACGGGCATGAGGAACGGCTTCTCGGTGTCACGCGGCGGGGTCGGGATGGCCTCGTCGACGGCGTCCATCAGGCCGAGGAGCTTGTCGCCCCACTCCTTGTCGCCCTCGAGCGCCTTCAGCGCGGAGACGCGGACGACCGGCAGGTCGTCGCCCGGGAACTCGTACTCGGAGAGGAGCTCACGGACCTCGAGCTCGACGAGCTCCAGGATCTCCTCGTCGTCCACCATGTCGGCCTTGTTCAGGGCGACGACGATGTACGGAACGCCGACCTGGCGGGCCAGGAGCACGTGCTCCTTGGTCTGCGGCATCGGGCCGTCGGTGGCGGCGACCACGAGGATCGCGCCGTCCATCTGCGCGGCACCGGTGATCATGTTCTTGATGTAGTCCGCGTGACCCGGGCAGTCGACGTGGGCGTAGTGACGCGCCTCGGTCTGGTACTCGACGTGCGCGATGGAGATGGTGATACCGCGCTGGCGCTCCTCAGGAGCCTTGTCGATCTGATCGAAGGCCGAGGCCGCGTTCAGGTCCGGGTACTTGTCGTGCAGCACCTTGGTAATGGCGGCCGTGAGGGTCGTCTTACCGTGGTCAATGTGACCGATGGTGCCGATGTTGACGTGCGGCTTAGTCCGCTCGAACTTCGCCTTCGCCACGGGGGTCCTCCTGAGAGTGGTTCTGTACGCCTTACAGATCGGCGCCAGGTGATCTTTGCTGGATAGCCGGCTCCCCCGGGGCAACGGGAGTTTTGCTCCTGTTGCCCCAGAGGCTCCGGTGGCAAGCCTAAAGCGTGAACTCGGAAGAGTTACTCGCCCTTGGCCTTCGCGATGATCTCCTCGGCGACGTTCCGGGGAACCTCGGCGTAGGAGTCGAACTGCATCGAGTAGCTGGCGCGACCCGAGGTCTTGCTGCGGAGGTCTCCGACGTAGCCGAACATCTCCGAAAGCGGCACGAGGCCCTTCACGACGCGGGCGCCGTGACGCTCCTCCATGGCCTGGATCTGGCCACGGCGGGAGTTGATGTCGCCGATGACGTCACCCATGTAGTCCTCGGGCGTGGTGACCTCGACGGCCATCATCGGCTCAAGGAGCACGGGAGAAGCCTTGCGCGCGGCCTCCTTGAAGGCCTGCGAACCGGCGATCTTGAACGCGAGCTCGGAGGAGTCGACCTCGTGGTAGCCACCGTCGAGAAGCGTGACGCGAACGCCCGTCATCTCGTACCCGGCCAGGATGCCGAACTGCATGGCTTCCTGCGCACCGGCGTCGACCGAAGGGATGTACTCCTTCGGGACGCGTCCACCGGTGACCTTGTTCACGAACTCGTACGCCGGACCGTCGGTCTCGGTGATGGGCTCGATCGCGATCTGCACCTTGGCGAACTGACCGGTACCACCGGTCTGCTTCTTGTGGGTGTAGTCGTGACGCTCGACGGCCTTGCGGATCGTCTCGCGGTACGCGACCTGCGGCTTGCCGACGTTGGCCTCGACCTTGAACTCGCGCTTCATACGGTCGACCAGCACCTCGAGGTGCAGCTCGCCCATACCGCCGAGGATGGTCTGGCCCGTCTCCTCGTCCGAGTGAACGTGGAAGGAGGGGTCCTCCTCCGCGAGACGCTGGATGGCGACACCCAGCTTCTCCTGGTCACCCTTGGACTTGGGCTCGATGGCGACCTGGATGACCGGAGCCGGGAAGTCCATGGACTCCAGGATCACGGGTGCCTTGTCGTCACACAGCGTCTCACCGGTGGTGGTCTGCTTCAGGCCCATGACGGCGACGATGTCACCGGCGCCCACCGCGTCGATCTCTTCACGCTTGTTGGCGTGCATGCGGTAGATCTTGCCGATGCGCTCCTTCTTGCCCTTGACGGAGTTCAGCACCGCAGTGCCGGCCTCCAGGCGGCCCGAGTACACCCGGACGAAGGTGAGCTTACCGAGGTGCGGGTCGCTCATGATCTTGAACGCGAGCGCGGCGAGGGGCTCCTCGTCGGACGGCTTGCGCTTCACGACCGTCTCGGCGTCGCGGACGTCGTGGCCCTCGATGGCCTCGATGTCCAGCGGCGACGGCAGGTAGCGGACGACGGCGTCGAGCAGGGGCTGAACACCCTTGTTCTTGAACGCCGTGCCACAGAACACCGCGGTGATCGTGGGCTCGCCCTTGCCCTTGCCGGAGCCGAGGATGATGCGACGGACGGCGGCGTGCAGCTGCTCCACGGACGGCTCGTCGCCGTTCAGGAAGAGCTCCATGATCTCGTCGTCGTTCTCGGCGACGGTCTCGACGAGCTTCCCGCGCCACTCTTCAGCGGCCTCGGTGTGCGTGTCGGGGATGTCGACGATGTCGTACATCTCGCCCTTGGTCGCCTCGGCGGACCAGACGAACGCCTTCATGGTGACCAGGTCGACGACGCCCTGGAAGTCGGCCTCGGCACCGATCGGGAGCTGCATGACGATCGGAACCGCACCGAGGCGGTCCTTGATCATGTCGACGCAGCGGTGGAACTCGGCGCCCGTACGGTCGAGCTTGTTGACGAAGCAGATGCGCGGGACGCCGTAGCGGTCCGCCTGACGCCAAACGGTCTCGGACTGCGGCTCCACACCGGCGACACCGTCGAACACGGTGACGGCACCGTCGAGGACGCGGAGCGAACGCTCCACCTCGACCGTGAAGTCAACGTGACCAGGGGTGTCGATGATGTTGATGGTGTGGTCGACGTCCTCGAGCGGCCAGTGGCAGGTCGTCGCGGCGGACGTGATCGTGATGCCGCGCTCCTGCTCCTGCTCCATCCAGTCCATCGTGGCAGCGCCGTCGTGGACTTCACCGATCTTGTACGACACACCGGTGTAGAACAGGATGCGCTCGGTGGTGGTCGTCTTGCCCGCGTCGATGTGAGCCATGATGCCGATGTTGCGCACCTTGGCCAGGTCAAGCGAAGTGGTAGCCATATCGGCTCAGTCTTCTCTCGGTCTCGATGTGGGTTGGGACTACCAGCGGTAGTGCGCGAAGGCCTTGTTGGACTCGGCCATCTTGTGCGTGTCCTCGCGCTTCTTGACGGCAGCGCCAAGACCGTTGGAGGCGTCGAGCAGCTCGTTCATGAGGCGCTCGGTCATGGTCTTCTCGCGACGGGCGCGGGAGTAGCCCACGAGCCAGCGGAGGGCCAGGGTCGACTGACGACCCGGCTTGACCTCGACGGGGACCTGGTAGGTCGCGCCACCGACACGGCGGGACTTGACCTCGAGGGACGGCTTGACGTTCTCCAGCGCGCGCTTCAGCGTGATGACCGGGTCGTTGCCGGTCTTCTCGCGGAGGCCTTCCATGGCGCCGTAGACGATGCGCTCGGCGGTGGAGCGCTTGCCGTTCAGGAGGATCTTGTTGATGAGCGAGGTCACCAGAGGAGATGCGTAGACCGGGTCGATGATGACCGGGCGCTTCGGGGCGGGGCCCTTACGAGGCATTCTTACTTCTCCTTCTTGGCGCCGTAGCGGCTGCGGGCCTGCTTGCGGTTCTTGACAGCCTGGGTGTCAAGCGCACCGCGGATGATCTTGTAACGAACACCCGGCAGGTCCTTCACACGGCCACCACGCACGAGCACGATCGAGTGCTCCTGCAGGTTGTGTCCCTCACCCGGAATGTAAGCGGTGACCTCGATGCCAGAGGTCAGACGCACACGCGCGACCTTACGCAGCGCCGAGTTCGGCTTCTTCGGGGTGGTCGTGAACACACGCGTGCAGACGCCGCGACGCTGGGGCGAGGCCTCGAGCGCGGGAGTCTTTGTCTTCTCGACCTTGTCCTGCCGGCCCTTACGGACCAGCTGCTGGATCGTAGGCACTACTTCTCCGGTTTCTGTGTGCCGTGTAGTGAAGCTAACCTGGAACTTTGCCGACCCACGCGGTCGGGTGTGTCGGATCCGGCGGACCTCCGCGCAAGCACGGAAACGCATGGATCGCGGTGGCCGATACGGGCTCTCCTGCGGTTGATGGACACGCACGGGAGCCCAGGCACACCCCAGGCACAAGGTCTGAGCGTACCCACCGCATCCACTCCGGTCAAAACAAAAGCCCGGGCGCGCGGGCCCGCGGATCCGCAGGGCCCGTGCGCCGCATGGGCGACACCCCCGCGCGGCCCTGCCGACTCGCGCATGTGGTAGGGGCGTGGTAGGGACGGCCTGGTCAGCACCCGTCGGCACCCCTGCGTGCAGCCCGGCGCGGGACCGGCCGGCGTCCCGGCCCGGGCCCGGTCGGCGGGGCCGGGTACCGGCCGGGCGAACTACACTGCCGAGCGATTCATCCCGAACGGCACCACCAGCAGGGAGCGGGACATTGGGGACGGCCACCTCGGAGCCGACGACGGCGGGCAGCCCGCCCCCCGGCGGCCGCGACCTCTCCCCGCCCCGGCGCCGCGGGCGTCCGCGCCTCGCGCGGCTGTACGGGCCGCTGCTCGCCTTCCTCGTCACCTCGGGCGCCTTCTGCGCGGCCTGGGCGGTCCGCGGCACGTTCCCCTTCGGCAACACCGGCCGGGCCATCAACGACCAGGCCAACCAGTACGTGCCCTTCCACCGTGCGCTGTGGGACCTGGTCCACGGGCAGGCCGCCGGGGACCTGCTCTTCACCTGGCGCGGCGGCTTCGGACAGCAGTTCCTGTCCGACTACCACACCTACCTGGGCAACCCCTTTTCCTGGCTGGCCGTCCTGGTGCCGCGCGCACACGTCGACCTCGCCGTCTTCGCCGTCACCCCGATCACGATGGGCACCGCCGCCGCCCTGATGACGGTGTACCTCGGCAAGCTGCAGCCGGGCCCGTGGTGGCAGCGCGGGGTGCTCGGCGCCTGCTACGGCCTGTGCGGCTGGGCGCTCAGCGACGCCTCGTACATCCCCATGTGGCTGTGGGGCCTGGTCGCCCTCCCGATGCTCGGCATCGCCGTCGAGTGGTGCCTTCAGGGGCGCCGGTGGCCGGGGGCGGCCCTGCTCGTCGCGCTCGCCTGGTACGGGAACTTCTACACCGCGATGATGGCGACGATGGCCGCCTGCGTGCTGCTCGCCGTGCGCCTGGTCACCCTCGACATGACGGGCGCGCAGCGGCTGCGCGCACTGTGGCGGGCCGGGGCGGCCGCCGCCACCGGCATCCTGCTCACGCTCCCGCTGCTGCTGCCGTCGTTCCTGTCCAGCGGTTCGGCGCAGCCCACGCAGGCCGCGTCCTTCGACCCGGTCCGGATCGAGATCTTCCTCGCGGGCATGCTCCCGGCCACCCACCTGTGGGGCGGCCGCCCCCGCCTGTACGTCGCCTCGCTCGGCCTGATCCTGGCCGGCACCTTCCTCTTCAACACCGCCATCGCGAAGAAGACCCGCCTGGTGTGGGCGGCGGCGACCCTGCTCGTCCTCGTCTCGTTCCAGTTCCCGCCCACGCAGTACGTGTGGCACGGGCTCGCGGTGCCGAACGGCAACCCGTACCGCGAGGCCTTCGTCTTCAGCGGGATGGTGGTCGTCCTGGCCTGGCTGGCGCTGGCCAGCCGGCCGCGCCCGCTGCACCTGGCCCTGGCCGCCGCACTGCTGGTGGCGGCCACCTTCGTGCTCCGGCACACCAACGACTTCGGCGGCTGGACCTGGCCCGCCGTGCTCGGCGGCGGGGCGGTCTCGCTGCTGGCCCTGGTCCTGCTCGCGCTGGGCGACAAGCGCCGCGCACTGCTGCCCGTGGCGGCCGCCCTGATGGTCGGCGTCGTCTTCGCCGAGTCCACGGCGGCCGCGGCCAACGCGGACGCCCGCCGGGCCCGCGAGCGCTGGGCGAAGCCGGCCGCGACCTCCAGCAAGTCGATCAACGAGCACTTCGCCGCCGTCCGGGACGTGGACGGCTGGCCCGCCCACCGGACGGACTCCGGCGCGCCGCAGACCTCGTACAACGACGCCCTCGCGCTGCGCTCCGAGGGCCCGCAGTACTACAGCAGCTACCTCCCCGAGGCGACGTACCGGGCGCTGGAGCCGCTCGGCTACGGCTTCAAGAACGACGGCCGGACCTTCTTCGGCGCCGACAACCCGGTGCTCGACGCGATCTTCTCCATCGGCGCGCGGGTCCGCCCGGGCACCGTCCCGGGCACCTGGACGGGCTCCACGTTCCCGGCGCCGCCGCTGGTCACGGTGCGCAGCGCCCCGTACACCTCCCCCAACCCGGCGGGCAGCGTCTACGCCCACCAGGAGAACGTCCTGGGCTCCACCGTCTACCGGGTCCCGCCGGTCACCCGCGGCGGCAGCGCCACCGAGCAGACGTACGCCGCCACCTGCGCCCCCGGCTCCGAGGCCTTCTGGTACTCCCCCGCCCTCTACGGCACCCTCGCCTCCGGCGGCCGGGAGAGGTCCCTCGAGGACCGGATGACGGGGGTGGTCCCGCTCGGCGCGGTACCCGCCTCGGGCCGGGTCGAGGTCACCGTGCAGACCCGTACCGAGGGGGCGACCGCCGGCGAGCACCCGGTCGGCTGCCTGGACCGCGCCGCGCTCGACGGGGCCGTCACCCGTCTGAAGGCCACCGGGGCCACCGGGGTCACGGCGGGCGGCCACACCATCGAGGCCACCCTGCCCCGGGGCGCCACCGGAACCGCCGTCTTCGCGATGACGGACGTCCCCGGCTGGCGGTGCTCCGCCCCGATCCGCGATTTCCACGGGCTGGTCGCCCTGCCGCTGGCCCCCGGCACGGACAAGGTCTCGTGCACCTTCACCCCCAAGGGGCTCACCCCGGGCCTGGCGGGCGGGGCGCTCGGCCTGATGGTCCTCATCGGCGCAGCGGTGACCGGGCTGCGCCGCCGCAGAGCGGGCTCGTAGCGGCACTGTCCGTGTTCATCCGGCACCAATCCCGTGGTTCCGGATCTACGCGCCGCCCCCGGTCAGTACATTGACCGCCCTGATGGATCGGGGGAGCACATGGCAGGGCACGACCTCCCGGGCGACGGAGGGCTGGACGACCGCGTCCCCTTCCTGGCCCGGCTGGAGAACGAGGACGGCACGGCGTTACGCGCGCTCGGCCGCGAGCTGGCCTTCGCGCCGCGCGACCGGCTCATCCACCAGCACGAACCCTCGTCGCACATCCTGCTGGTCCTGCACGGCTGGACCAAGGTGACGGCCGTCGCCCCCAACGGCTACCAGGCGCTGCTGGCCCTGCGCGGGCCCGGCGACATCCTCGGCGAGTCGGCGGCCCTGACCCGGCGCGTCCGGTCCGCCACCGTGACCGCGCTGGAGCCGGTCCGGGCCGTGGCCGTGGACCACGAGGCCTTCCGCGCGTTCCTCGCCGACTGCCCCGCGGCCGCCCTGCAGCTGCTCGCCCTCACCTCCGACCGCACCCGGGCCGCCGACCAGCGCCGCCTGGAGTTCGCCTCGCTGAGCGTGCGCGAGCGCCTCGCCGTCCTGCTCCTGGACCTGTCCCGAACCCACGGCCGCCCCGGCCCCACCGGGGTGGAGCTGTCCGTTCCGCTCACCAAGGAAGAGCTGGCCGGAGCGGTGGGGGCCTCGCGCGAAATGGTCCAGCGCGAACTCAAGGAGCTGCGCGAACGCGGGGTCGTGACCACCGGCCGCCGCGCCCTGGTGATCGTCCGCCCGGACGTCCTGCGGCGGATCGCCCGGGCCACCCAGCCGCCCGGCCGGGGCTGAGCGCACCGTCAGGACCGCCCGTCCTTCAGTGCACGGCGTCACACTCCGGGTGCGTCATCCGCCCTCACGGCGACGCGCCCGCCTGCGCCACTGTCTTGTCACAGCAGGGATCCACCACGAGAGGCGATCATGAGCGACCCACTCCCCCGCACCATCCTTCTGGTCGACACCGAGCGGTTCAGCGAGCGCGACGACGTCCAGCAGGCCTTCCTCCGCCGGATGCTGTACGACGTCGTCGACCGGACCCTGCTGGCCGCCGGGATCGACCAGACGTTACGGCTGCGGGCCGACCGCGGCGACGCGATCATGGAGCTGATCGACCCGAACGCGCCGCTCACCACGCTGCTGCGCACGCTGCTGACCGAGGTTCCCGCCCAGCTCCGCGCCGTGAACCGGCTGGCGTCCGCGTCGGCGCAGATCCGGCTCCGGGCGGTCCTCGCGACCGGCTACGTCGCCATCGACGCGTACGACGGATGGGTGGGCTCGGACCTCAACCACGCCTGCCGGCTGCTGGACGGCGAACCCCTGAAGCAGGCCCTGCGCGAGCGCACCGACGACTACGCGCTCTGCGTCTCGGAGCCGGTGTACGCGGGCATCGTGCGGCACAACCACACCGGCATCCCGGCCGAGGAATTCAGCCCGGTCACCATGCCCAGCAAGAACGGCCCGCTGGGCGCCTGGCTGTACGGACCACTGCCGAAGGGGGCCCGGCGCCGGAGCCGGAGGGGGACTCCGGCGCCGGGACGGGGACCGGGGCCGGGGCCGGAGCCGGGGCGGCCCCGGCCCGGTCCGCGCAGGTGATCAACGGCGGACAGTTCGGCGGTGTCAACCACGGCATCAGCGGCGGCACCTTCCACGGTGACATCCGGCTGGGCGGCGGTGAGCGCCGATGAGCACCCCGGTCGGGGACGCCGCGGCGCCGGCCGAGGCGGCGGGCCCGGCGGAGTCCCCGGCCGAGCCGGCCGCCGCCGCGGCTCCCGAGGAGGCCCAGCCCCAGAGCGCCTACGACGCCCGGCGGGACCTGCTGCGCGACATCCCCGACGCCATGCGCGGCGGCGTCGGCGGCGGACAGTTCGGCGGCGTCAACCACGGCATCAGCGGCGGCACCTTCCACGGCGGCATCACCGTGAACAACCTGGCCGCCGGCGGCGCTGCGTACACCTCCGGCGAGGTCCCGAAAGCCACGCTGAAGCTCCTCGACCGGGTGTTCGCCGAGGAGGGCAGCAACTTCCAGGACCTGCTGGAACGGCTCCGCAAGGAACGCGTCCTGGTCCTCACCGGCCCCCGTTTCACCGGCCGGCGCACCGCCGCCCTCATGCTGCTGCGCCACCTGGGCGCCTCGTCGGTCCACCAGCTTGACCGCAGTACGGCGCCCGAGAACCTGGCCGAGCAGCTGGGCTCGCGGGAGGCACGGGGGTACGTCCTGTGCGACCCGATCACCACGCGGAACCAGCCGCTGCGCGACACGCACCTGCTGGCCGCCCGGGACGAGCTCGACGAGCGGAGCTTCCTGGTGATCACCGCCGGTCCGCACACCCACCTCGAGGGCATCGCGGGCCTCCCCTGGCAGCCTCCGGCGACCGCCGCCGTCCTGCACTCCTCGCTGCGTGCACGGGTGGCCGACGAGGGCGAGTTACGGCGGCTGCTGGCGCTTCCCCCCGTCACCGACTTCCTGAGCCGGCACCACCAGATCCGCGAGGCCGCGCGGTTCGCCGTCCTGCTGGAGCAGCACTCCCTCGACGGGGCCGGCGCCTCGGAGATCGAGCACTTCTCCCGGGCCGCCCTCGAACAGCAGATCCAGGAGTGGTTCGAGGACCGGGACGGGACGCTCCACCTGCGGGAGAAGGCCTTCCTCGTCGCCCTCGCCGCCTTCCACAAAGGGCCGTACGCCCTCACCGCCGAACTCAGCGACCTCCTCTTCGGCCTCCTCCAGCGCACCGAGGACCCCGCTCTGCCCGCGGCCGTCCCGGTCTTCGGCACCAACCCCGCCAAGCGCCTCCAGCTGGCCCGCGCCATCCGCTACCCCAAGGAGGAGCAGACCGAGTGGGGCCCGGTCACCCAGTCGATGGCCGCCTTCCAGGACGACCGCCTCGCGGCGGTCCTGCTCCGCGAGGTGTGGACGGGCCACCCGTCCGCCCGCCCCGCGCTGGTCGGCTGGCTGCGGCTGCTCGCGGCCGACGGGCGGTCCTTCGTACGCACCCGGGCCGCATCCACCGTCGCCGTGCTCGCGCTCCACGACCTGCCCTCCGCGATGGCCCTCGTCATCGAGGACTGGGCGCTGTCCGACCGGCCGTGGCTGCGGATCGGCGCCGTCAACGCCCTCGCGCTCGCCCACGTCATCGGCACCCCGAACATCCCGCGGATCATCGACCGCTGGTGCGCCGACGAGGACGCGCCCGCGCGCCTGCGCTGGGCCGCGATCCGCGTCCACGGGCTGATCGGCGACGAACGGCCGGCGCAGACCGTCGAAGCGCTGCGCGCGGCCGTCCGGCGCGACGGGAACGACACCGCGGTGCTGCGCGAGCTCGCCCAGTCCGTCGAGCTGCTGCTGCTCTCGGACGCGCGCGACGAGGTCCTCGAGGAGCTGCTGCGCACCCGCGACGACGACCGGGCCGCCATCGGCCTCGCCCTGGACGGCTTCCTGCGCGCGTGCGGGCACACCGAGGACGACGAGCCCCACGGCCGCCCGCTGGTCCTCCACTGGTACGCCCGCGCGGCCGCGACCAGGCCCGAGTCGGCCCGGGGCATCGCCGTCCTGTGGCGCGCCGCGCTCGACCGCCCCGGCGGCCAGGAGGAGGCCCTCGACCTGCTGCACGACTGGGTGGTGGCCGCCGACCGCGACCGCGACACCGAGTGGGCGCTCGCCGCCCTGCTGCCCGCCCTGGCCACCGGGACCCGCGAGCGCGACCGGCTGTCCCACCTGCTGCACCACGGGGTCCACGGCGAGGTACCCGCCGTCTCCGTACGCCTGCTGACCGTACTGCCGACCCACTGAACCGAGGAGAAGCCGCACGATGTCCGATCCCCGCCGCCAGCCGGACTGGGAACAGCCCGCCGACCGGCACACCCAGCTGATCGACCCGGTGATCACCGTCCAGCAGCTCGGGCGGTTCGAGGTGTTCCGCAAGCTGCAGACCCGCATCGACCACGCCCTGGTCTTCTCGACCGCCAAGGGCGGGTACGTCGCCTTCCTGCCGCCGCACCGGCCCGGCTCCACCCGCGGCTACACGGCGGTGTACGAGGTCGACACGGGAGTCCACCACGTCCGCACGGACATCGAGCTGCCCAGCGACAACGACGCCTACCAGTTCGTGGTGGCCGTGGAGATCAGCTGGCGGGTGGCGGACCCCGCCCTGTTCGTGGCGAGCGGCCAGCGCGACGTGCCGCGGCTCCTGCTGGGCGAGCTGGAGCAGGCCGGGCGACCGGTCGCCCGGCGCTTCGCCATCGCCGACAGCGCGCGGGCCGAGGGCGAGCTGCTGCGGGTGCTGCCCGAGACCCGCCCGCTGGGCCGGGACTGCGGGCTGCAGACCTCCTGGACGGTGCGGCTGCGCCGCGACCAGGAGAACATCGACCACCAGCTGCGCCTGCAGGCCATCCAGCACGGCAGCGCCGAGCAGATCCTCACCGAGGAGCTCGGCATGCGCTACGACGTCCAGCTGGACCAGCGGGCCCGCCAGCAGGACGAGCTCACGACGGGGCGGGCGCTGGCCTACGGCGTCCAGCAGCACCAGCTCGCCCTCCAGCAGCAGCAGTGGGAGCACCAGCAGCGCGTCGAGCTCAGCCGCCAGCAGGCAGAGCTGCAACGCGTCGAGGCCGAGAAGATCGCCTTCTACCAGTGGCACCTGGAGCAGGGCGGCGTGCACGGCTGGGCCCTGCACCTGGCCCAGCACCCCGAGGACTCCGCCCTCGTGATGCGGACCATGCGCGAGGACCAGCTCCAGATGATCCGGGACCAGATGAGCCTGGTCAGCCAGGTGCTCGCCGACGGCGGGGCCGAGCGGCACGAGCTGCAGGGCCCCAAGCAGCTGGCGCTGCGGGCCATGAACGACATCCTCAACCAACGCCTCCCGGGCGTCCCCCACGACCCGTCCCCGCCGGCCCCGCCGCAGTACCCGGGCCAGCTCCCGCCCCAGGCACCGCCGCCCGGACCGCCGCCCGCGCAGCCGCCCCAGGCACCGCCGACGGGACCACAGGCGGGACCACCGGCGGGCCCGCCGCCGGGGCTGCCCCAGGGACCGCCCGCGCAGCCGCCGCACCCGCCGCAGGTACCGCCGGCCGCCCCCGCCGGACAGTTCGGACCGCCCCCGACCTTCGCGCAGTGGGAGCCGCCGCCCGGGTACGGGACCGCCCCCGTACAGCCGCCGCCCCCGGCTCCCGAAGCGGAGACCGACACCGAAGCCGATGCCGGAAGGCCGCAGCCGTGACCCCGTCTCCGACCCCGGTCCCGACGTCGACCCCGACCCCGGTCCCGCCCGGCGGCGAGGCCGCCACCCGGCTGCTCGCCGACCTGCGCGCCGAGATAGCCCGGGCCGACAGCAAGGCCTCCGTGCTGGTCGGCGCCCTCGGCATGACCGCCGGTGTGATCAGCGCCCTGCTCGCCGGGAAGGGCTGGCGGCCGGACTCGCTCTCCACCCCGGGCACGGCCGTCTGGTGGACCGGAGCCACCGCCCTGGCCCTGGCCCTGCCCGCCCTGCTGCTCGCGGTGCTGCCCCGGTACCGCGCCACCGAGTGGCATCCCGGCACCCCGCTCTCCTACTTCGGCGACATCCGCTCCGCGGTCCGCCAGGGCCGTCTCGCCGAGGCCCTCGCCGACACCGACCGCGACCCGGCGGCGTCGCTCATGGCGGCCCTCGCGGAGAACAGCCGGATCGCCGCCCGCAAGCACCAGTGGATCAGGACCGGCCTGTTCGCGTTCTGCGCCGCCGCCGTCCTGCTCCCCGCCGCCCTGCTCATCGGCTGACGTCCCCGAACCCCGAAGGATCACCGTGAACCAGCCACCCGAATACCCGCAGAGCCCTCAGCACCCACCCCACCCGCAGCACCCTCAGGCCCCGGAGTACCCCCAGCCCTCCCAGACCCCGCCCCCGCAGTACCCACAGTCCCCCCAGCACTCCCCGACCCCGCAGTACCCGCAGAGCCCCCAGCACCCCCAGAGCCCACCGCCCCCGGCGTACCCGACGGCCCATCCGCCCGCCCAGCAGCCGCCCCCGCAGCCCGCGTACCCGGCGCAGCCCGCCTACCCCGCGCACCCGGCCTACCAGCCCCCCGCGACCCAGCAGCCCGCCTACGCGCAGGCCCCGCCGCAGCTCCCGCCCGGGGTGCCGGCCCAGACCCACCCCCAGGCCCCGTTACCGGTCCCCGGCCCCGCCCCGGCCCCGGCCCCGGCCCCCCTGGACGACCTGGACTACCAGATCGCGCCCGGCACCCGCGTCCACATCAAGGCGCAGCAGCGCAGCGCCGACGCCACCGCCTTCGGCCAGCTCGCCCTGCACGTCCCCGGGTTCCTGATGAGCCTGATGGTGGTGCTGCTCGTCGCCGCCCTCCTGGAAGCCCTGACCGGCCTGCCCGCCTGGGTGCCCGCCCTGCTGTGGATCGCCTCGGGGGCGCTCGTCTTCCACCGGCCCAGCGAGGACTTCTTCGCCCGGCACCTGCTGCGCCTGCAACGCCCGCTCCCCCACGAGCTGGCCGCACTCACCCCGGTGTGGCGCGAGGTCACGGCCCGCGCCGGCGTCGACGGCAGCCGCTACGAGCTGTGGATCGAGGACGGCGACCACCTCAACGCCTACGCGGCGGCCGGGCACATTGTCGGCGTCACCCGGTACGCCCTGGAGAACCTGCCGAAGTCCCAGCTGGCCGCCGTACTCGCCCACGAGCTCGGCCACCACACCGGCGGCCACTCCTGGTCCGGGCTGCTGGGCTGGTGGTACTCCCTGCCCGGGCGGATCGCCTGGCAGGTCATCCGGGCCGTGACCGTCTTCGTCATCCGGTTCACCAGCTTCTTCTCGTACCTGGCGGCCGGGTTCGTGATCATCTTCGTCGGCATGTTCACCCTGGTGACGATCACCGCCACCTACGGGCTCCCGCTGCTGCTGCTCGTGATGCCCTACCTGACGGCCGCGGTGGGCCGCCGCGCCGAGCTGCGGGCCGACGAGCACGCCGCCGTACTCGGCTTCGCCCCGATGCTCGCGCAGATGCTGCACGGGGTGATGGTCCAGGAGGAGCGGGAGAAGCACGCGGTCCTCCTCCAGACCGGCAAGCCCTTCGCCGAACCCGGCACCCTGGACCGGCTGCTCTCCACCCACCCCGACCACCGGACCCGGCTGCACCACCTCCAGCCGTACCTGCAACCCGCCCGGTGACCCACGCGGGGCACCACGCGCCGCAGGGCGGCCACCCTCTCGGGTGACCGCCCTGCGGTTGCTGCTCTGGTCCGACTCAGCCGTGCTGTGCCCTACGACGTCTGACTTCGTCAGCCGTTGTAGGGGCCGTAGTCGTAGTCCTCCAGCGGGACAGCCTGGCCGGAGCCGGTGCCGAAGGGCGAGTAGTCGATGTCGTCGTAGCCGACGGCCGAGTACATCGCGGCCTTGGCCTCCTCGGTGGGCTCCACCCGGATGTTGCGGTAGCGGGCGAGGCCCGTACCGGCCGGGATGAGCTTACCGATGATGACGTTCTCCTTGAGGCCGATGAGGCTGTCGGACTTGGCGTTGATCGCCGCATCCGTCAGGACTCGGGTCGTCTCCTGGAAGGAGGCGGCCGACAGCCAGGACTCCGTCGCCAGCGAGGCCTTGGTGATACCCATCAGCTGCGGACGGCCGGAGGCGGGGTGACCGCCCTCGGTGACCACACGACGGTTCTCGGTCTCGAACTTCGACCGCTCGACCAGCTCGCCCGGCAGGAGCTCCGCGTCGCCGGACTCGATGATCGTCACGCGGCGCAGCATCTGCCGGATGATGATCTCGATGTGCTTGTCGTGGATCGACACGCCCTGCGAGTTGTAGACCTTCTGGACTTCGCCGACCAGGTGGACCTGGACGGCACGCTGGCCGAGGATGCGCAGCACGTCGTGCGGGTTGGTGGCACCCATGGTGAGCTTCTGGCCCACCTCGACGTGGTCGCCCTCGGACACGATGACCTTGGCGCGCTTCGAGATCGGGAAGGCCGTCTCGTCGCTGCCGTCGTCCGGGGTGATGACGATCTTCTTCGTCTTCTCGGTCTCCTCGATCCGCACGCGGCCGGCGGCCTCGGAGATCGGGGCGACACCCTTCGGGGTACGGGCCTCGAAGAGCTCGACGACACGCGGCAGACCCTGCGTGATGTCGTCACCGGCCACACCACCGGTGTGGAAGGTACGCATCGTCAGCTGGGTACCGGGCTCACCGATGGACTGGGCGGCGATGATGCCGACCGCCTCACCGATGTCGACCAGCTTGCCGGTGGCGAGCGAGCGTCCGTAGCAGAAGGCACAGGTGCCGACCGCGGACTCACAGGTCAGGACCGAGCGGGTCTTGACCTCCTCGACGCCGTTGGCGACCAGGGCGTCGATGAGCACGTCACCGAGGTCGACGTTGGCCGGCGCGATGACCTTGCCGTCGATGACGACGTCCTCGGCCAGCATGCGGGCGTAGATCGAGGTCTCGACGTCGTCGGCCTTGCGCAGCACGCCGTCCTCGCCGCGAACGGCGATCTTCAGCTTCAGGCCGCGCTCGGTACCGCAGTCCTCCTCGCGGATGATCACGTCCTGCGAGACGTCCACCAGACGACGGGTCAGGTAACCCGAGTCGGCGGTACGCAGGGCGGTGTCCGCCAGACCCTTACGGGCACCGTGCGTGGAGATGAAGTACTCCAGAACGGTGAGGCCCTCACGGAAGGACGCCTTGATCGGACGCGGGATGGTCTCGTTCTTCGCGTTCGACACCAGACCACGCATACCGGCGATCTGTCGCATCTGCATCATGTTTCCTCGGGCACCCGAGTCAACCATCATGAAGATGGGGTTCGTCTTGGGGAAGTTCGCGTTCATCGCCTCGGCAACCTCGTTGGTCGCCTTGGTCCAGATCGCGATGAGCTCCTGCGTGCGCTCGTCCTTGGTGATCAGACCGCGCTCGTACTGCTTCTGGACCTTCTCGTCCATCGCCTCGTAGCCCGCGACGATGGCCTTCTTGGCCTCGGGCACGACGACGTCGGAGATGGCCACGGTGACGCCCGAACGGGTTGCCCAGTGGAAGCCGGCCGCCTTCAGGTTGTCGAGCGTCGCCGCCACGATGACCTTGGGGTAGCGCTCCGCCAGGTCGTTGACGATCTCGGAGAGCTGCTTCTTGCCCACCGAGTAGTCGACGAACGGGTAGTCCTCGGGCAGCAGCTCGTTGAAGAGCGCGCGGCCCAGCGAGGTGCGCAGACGGAAGCTGTCGCCCGGCTGGAACTCCTGCTCGCCCTCTTCGGCGACCGGCGGCACCCAGCCGCGCGGCGGGATGGTGCCCACCGGGAAGCGGATGTCGACGGACGACTGCAGCGCGAGCTCGCCGGCGTCGAACGCCATGATCGCCTCGGCCGTGGAGCCGAACGCGCGGCCCTCGCCCTTGGTGTCACGGAGCTCACCGTCGGTGGTCAGGAAGAACAGACCGAGGACCATGTCCTGGGTCGGCATCGTGACCGGACGGCCGTCGGCCGGCTTGAGGATGTTGTTCGAGGACAGCATCAGGATGCGGGCCTCGGCCTGCGCCTCCGCGGAGAGCGGCAGGTGCACGGCCATCTGGTCACCGTCGAAGTCCGCGTTGAACGCGGTGCAGACGAGCGGGTGGATCTGGATGGCCTTGCCTTCGACCAGCTGGGGCTCGAAGGCCTGGATGCCGAGGCGGTGCAGCGTGGGCGCACGGTTCAGCAGCACCGGGTGCTCGGCGATGACCTCTTCGAGCACGTCGTACACGACCGTGCGGCCGCGCTCGACCATGCGCTTCGCCGACTTGATGTTCTGCGCGTGGTTCAGGTCGACCAGGCGCTTCATCACGAACGGCTTGAAGAGCTCCAGCGCCATGGCCTTGGGCAGACCACACTGGTGCAGCTTCAGCTGCGGACCGACGACGATCACGGAACGCGCGGAGTAGTCCACGCGCTTGCCGAGGAGGTTCTGACGGAATCGACCCTGCTTGCCCTTGAGCATGTCGCTCAGGGACTTCAGCGGACGGTTGCCGGGACCGGTCACCGGACGACCACGACGACCGTTGTCGAAGAGGGCGTCCACGGCCTCCTGAAGCATGCGCTTCTCGTTGTTCACGATGATCTCGGGGGCACCGAGGTCAAGGAGTCGCTTCAGACGGTTGTTGCGGTTGATCACGCGGCGGTACAGGTCGTTCAGGTCGGAGGTCGCGAAGCGGCCACCGTCCAGCTGCACCATCGGACGCAGGTCCGGCGGGATCACCGGCACGCAGTCCAGCACCATGCCCTTGGGGCTGTTGCTGGTCTGCAGGAACGCGGAGACGACCTTGAGGCGCTTGAGCGCACGGGTCTTCTTCTGGCCCTTGCCGGTACGGATGATCTCGCGGAGGCGCTCGGCCTCTTCCTCGAGGTCGAAGGACTCCAGGCGCTTCTGCAGCGCCGCGGCACCCATCGAACCGTCGAAGTACGTGCCGAAGCGGTCGCGCAGCTCGCGGTAGAGCAGCTCGTCGCCCTCGAGGTCCTGGACCTTGAGGTTCTTGAAGCGGTTCCACACCTCGTCGAGGCGGTCGATCTCGCGCTGGGCGCGGTCACGGAGCTGCTTCATCTCGCGCTCGGCACCCTCGCGCACCTTGCGGCGCACGTCGGCCTTGGCGCCCTCGGCCTCGAGCTCGGCCAGGTCGGTCTCGAGCTTCTTGGCACGGCCTTCGAGGTCCGCGTCACGGCGGTTCTCGATCTGCTGGCGCTCGACGGAGACGTGGGCCTCCAGCGACGGGAGGTCGCGGGTGCGGCGCTCGTCGTCCACGAACGTGATCATGTACGCGGCGAAGTAGATGACCTTCTCGAGGTCCTTCGGCGCGAGGTCCAGCAGGTAGCCCAGGCGCGACGGGACGCCCTTGAAGTACCAGATGTGGGTGACGGGAGCGGCAAGCTCGATGTGGCCCATCCGCTCACGGCGCACCTTGGCGCGCGTGACTTCGACGCCACAGCGCTCACAGATGATGCCCTTGAAGCGGACACGCTTGTACTTGCCGCAGTAGCACTCCCAGTCCCGGGTAGGACCGAAGATCTTCTCGCAGAAGAGTCCGTCCTTCTCGGGCTTGAGGGTGCGGTAGTTGATGGTCTCCGGCTTCTTGACCTCGCCGTGCGACCAGGTTCGGATGTCGTCCGCGGTGGCAAGGCCGATCCGCAGCTCGTCGAAGAAGTTGACGTCGAGCACTGTGCGTCAATCCCTCTTTCGGGGTCGAGTCTCAATCATGGTCTGAACGGTCCCGGGGATGACGGGGGGCTCTCTCAGGGAGCCCCCCGTCAGGCCCGTCAGACCTCTTCGACGCTGCTCGGCTCGCGCCGGGACAGGTCGATACCGAGCTCCTCCGCCGCGCGGAAGACGTCCTCGTCGGTGTCGCGCATCTCGATGGACATGCCGTCCGAGGACAGCACCTCCACGTTGAGGCAGAGCGACTGCATTTCCTTGATGAGCACCTTGAAGGACTCGGGAATGCCCGGCTCGGGGATGTTCTCGCCCTTGACGATGGCCTCGTAGACCTTCACGCGGCCGGTCACGTCGTCGGACTTGATCGTCAGGAGTTCCTGGAGCGCGTACGCGGCGCCATAAGCCTCAAGCGCCCACACCTCCATCTCACCGAAGCGCTGACCACCGAACTGCGCCTTACCACCCAGCGGCTGCTGCGTGATCATCGAGTACGGACCGGTCGAACGGGCGTGGAGCTTGTCGTCGACCAGGTGGTGCAGCTTGAGGATGTACATGTACCCGACCGAGATCGGGTCCGGGAACGGCTCGCCGGAGCGGCCGTCGAACAGGCGCGCCTTACCGGTCGGGAGCACCATGCGCTCGCCGTCGCGGTTCGGGATGGTGTGCTGGAGCAGGCCGGCCAGCTCGTCCTCACGCGCACCGTCGAAGACGGGGGTGGCGACGTTGGTGCCGGGGGCGACCTGGTCGGCGCCGATCGCCTGGAGGCGCTGCGCCCACTCGTCCGCCAGGCCGGAGACGTCCCAGCCGCGGCTGGCGAGCCAGCCGAGGTGGATCTCCAGGACCTGTCCCGGGTTCATTCGGGACGGGACACCCAGCGGGTTCAGGATGATGTCGACCGGAGTTCCGTCCTCGAGGAACGGCATGTCCTCGATCGGAAGGATCTTCGAGATAACACCCTTGTTGCCGTGGCGGCCGGCGAGCTTGTCACCGTCGGTGATCTTGCGCTTCTGGGCGACGTAGACGCGGACCAGCTGGTTCACGCCCGGAGGAAGCTCGTCGCCCTCCTCGCGGTCGAAGACGCGGACACCGATGACCTTGCCGATCTCACCGTGGGGGACCTTGAGCGAGGTGTCACGCACCTCGCGGGCCTTCTCACCGAAGATCGCGCGGAGCAGTCGCTCCTCCGGGGTCAGCTCGGTCTCACCCTTGGGCGTGACCTTGCCGACCAGGATGTCGCCGGCGACGACGTCCGCACCGATGCGGATGATGCCGCGCTCGTCGAGGTCCGCGAGGACCTCTTCGGAGACGTTCGGGATGTCCCGGGTGATCTCCTCCGGGCCCAGCTTGGTGTCACGGGCGTCGACCTCGTGCTCCTCGATGTGGATCGAGGAGAGGACGTCGTCCTGCACGAGGCGCTGCGACAGGATGATCGCGTCCTCGTAGTTGTGGCCTTCCCACGGCATGAACGCGACGAGCAGGTTCTTGCCGAGGGCCATCTCGCCCTCTTCGGTGGCCGGGCCGTCGGCGAGGACCTGGGCCTCGACGATCCGGTCACCCTCGTTGACGATCACCTTCTGGTTGACCGAGGTGCCCTGGTTCGAGCGGGAGAACTTCGACACGCGGTACGTGGTGTACGTGCCGTCGTCGTTGGCGACGGTGATGTAGTCGGCCGAGACCTCCTGGACGACACCGTCCTTCTCCGCCTTGATCGAGTCCCCGGCGTCGACCGCACAGCGGTACTCCATGCCGGTACCGACGAGCGGCGCCTCCGCCTTGATGAGCGGAACGGCCTGGCGCATCATGTTCGCGCCCATGAGGGCGCGGTTGGCGTCGTCGTGCTCGAGGAAGGGGATCATCGCGGTCGCGACGGACACCATCTGGCGCGGGGAGACGTCCATGTAGTCGACGTCGTCACCGGCGATGTAGTCGATCTCGCCACCACGACGGCGGACCAGCACGCGGTTCTCGGTGAAGCGCATCTCGTCGTTCAGGCGGGCGTTCGCCTGGGCGATGACGAAGCGGTCTTCCTCGTCGGCCGTGAGGTAGTCGACCTCGTCGGTGACGACACCGTCGACGACCTTGCGGTACGGGGTCTCGATGAAACCGAACGGGTTGATGCGGCCGTAGGAGGCCAGCGAGCCGATCAGACCGATGTTCGGGCCTTCAGGGGTCTCGATGGGGCACATGCGGCCGTAGTGCGACGGGTGGACGTCACGGACCTCGAAGCCGGCCCGCTCACGGGACAGACCACCCGGGCCGAGGGCGTTGAGACGACGCTTGTGCGTCAGGCCCGACAGCGGGTTGTTCTGGTCCATGAACTGCGACAGCTGGCTGGTGCCGAAGAACTCCTTGATGGAGGCGACGACCGGCCGGATGTTGATCAGGGTCTGCGGCGTGATCGCCTCGACGTCCTGGGTGGTCATGCGCTCGCGCACGACCCGCTCCATACGGGCGAGACCCGTACGGACCTGGTTCTGGATGAGCTCGCCGACGTTGCGGATGCGGCGGTTGCCGAAGTGGTCGATGTCGTCGGTCTCGACGACGATCTCCCGGCCCGACTCGCCGACCGTCTCGGTCTCGCCCGCGTGGAGCTTCACGAGGTACTTGATCGTCGCGATGATGTCGTCGGTGGTGAGCACACCGGCGTCGAGCGGCTCGTCGGCGCCGAGCTTCTTGTTCACCTTGTAGCGGCCGACCTTCGCGAGGTCGTAGCGCTTCGGGTTGAAGTAGAGGTTCTCGAGCAGCGTCTGAGCGGCCTCGCGGGTCGGCGGCTCGCCCGGGCGCAGCTTGCGGTAGATGTCGAGCAGCGCGTCGTCCTGCCCCTGGGTGTGGTCCTTCTCCAGGGTGGCGCGCATGGACTCGTACTCGCCGAACTCCTCGAGGATCTGCTCGGTGGTCCAGCCGAGAGCCTTCAGGAGGACGGTGACGGACTGCTTGCGCTTGCGGTCGATGCGGACACCGACCATGTCGCGCTTGTCGACCTCCATCTCCAGCCAGGCACCCCGGGACGGGATGATCTTGGCGGAGAAGATGTCCTTGTCGGACGTCTTGTCGATGGAGGAGTCGAAGTAGACACCGGGGGAGCGGACAAGCTGCGACACGACGACACGCTCGGTGCCGTTGATGACGAAGGTGCCCTTGTTGGTCATGAGCGGGAAGTCGCCCATGAAGACCGTCTGAGACTTGATCTCTCCGGTCTCGTTGTTCGTGAACTCGGCCGTGACGAACAGCGGAGCGGCGTACGTGAAGTCGCGCTCCTTGCACTCGTCGACAGAGTTCTTCGCCGGCTCGAAACGGTGGTCGCGGAAGGTCAGCGACATCGACCCGGAGAAGTCCTCGATCGGCGAGATCTCCTCGAAGATCTCTTCCAGACCGGACTTGGTGGGGACGTCCTGTCCACTCTCAAGCGCCGACTCGACGCGAGCCTTCCAGGCGGCATTACCGAGCAGCCAGTCAAAGCTCTCGGTCTGCAGCGCCAGGAGGTTCGGAACCTCGAGGGGCTCCTTGATCTTTGCAAAGGAGATGCGCAGCGGGGCGGTGCTGGCACCGTTGTTCGTATTGGTCGAGGCGTTGCGCGAGGCGGCCAAGAGGGGGTCCTTCCGAGGGCTCGGACTCACTACGCGCGTACCGGTCCCAGCCGACACAGAAGACAGACCCCTCCTGAACTGGCCAAAAGACCAAGTCAGGGCGTATCAATCAAGTGTGCTCGAGCGTGGGCATGCCCCTGGCGACGGGCAGGGGACAGCTAACAGGCAGCGCAAAGGGTCAGTGTAGCCACTTGGCTCACTGATGTCCAGACCAGGTTTCCGGCAACCGGCAACAGGCCTTCCCCACGTCTCTTCACATCAACACTGCGTCCCACGCCATCGCGGCTCTCGTACACAGAGCGCGTATGAGTACTGCCCTCTTCGTAGCCGATCCATACCTCGGATCTCGGATCGAGCTGGATCGCATGGGATCGAGCCGATTCGAGCTGGCGACGGGACTGAGAATTGCGCGCCGCGTCCCGTTCGTCAAGGCCCCCTGCTCCGAGCGGATCATCTCCGGACCCTGCTTCGAGGCAACGAAGATCACCCTACTCCCCAACGAGACCAGGGCAAGTCAGGCACTGCCGGTACGCCAAAGGGCGACCACCCTTACGGGTGATCGCCCTTGGTTGGGGCCTCAGGAGGCCCCAGAGGTGTTACTTGACCTCGACGGCCGCACCGGCGCCCTTGAGGGCCTCGGCGGCCTTGTCGGCGGCGTCCTTGGCGACCTTCTCGAGGACCGGCTTCGGGGCGCCGTCCACGAGGTCCTTGGCCTCCTTCAGACCCAGGGAGGTCAGCTCACGCACGACCTTGATGACCTGGATCTTCTTGTCGCCGGCACCGGTGAGGATGACGTCGAACTCGTCCTTCTCCTCGACGGCCTCGGCAGCGCCACCGGCACCACCGGCGGGGGCGGCAACGGCGACGGCCGCGGCGGCGGTGACGTCGAACTTCTCCTCGAAGGCCTTCACGAACTCGGAGAGCTCGATGAGGGTCATCTCCTCGAACTGGGCGAGGAGGTCGTCCTGAGAGAGCTTCGCCATGATGGGCGATCCTTCCACTAATTCGGCAGGTGCCGGATGTATATAGAGGCGGGCGTAACGGCCCGCTACGACCCACGCACTAGGCGGCGTGGATCAGTGCGCGAGCCGAATTACTCGGCACCGCCCTGCTCGGCGAGCTTGACGCGAAGCGCTTCCGCAGTGCGGACGAACTTCGACGGCAGCGCCTGGAAGAGCGAGGCAGCCTGGGACTGCTTGCCCTTGAACGCGCCGGCCAGCTTGCTGAGCAGAACCTCGCGGGACTCGAGGTCCGCAAGCTTCTTGATCTCATCGGCGGAGAGCGCCTTGCCATCAAGGACACCCGCCTTGATGATGAGATTCGGGTTTTCCTTGGCGAAGTCACGCAGGCTCTTCGCCGACTCCACCGGGTCACCGGTGATGAAGGCGACCGCGGTCGGACCAGCGAAGTGCTCGTCCAGCGCGGTGATCCCGGCCTGGTTGGCCGCAATCTTGGTCAGCGTGTTCTTCACCACGGCGTACTGGGCGTTCTCACCGAGGGAGCGACGCAGCGTCTTGAGCTGCGCGACGGTGAGACCCCGGTACTCGGTCAGCACGGCGGCGTTGGAGCTCTGGAACGCGTCCTTGAGCTCGGCCACCGATGCAGCCTTGTTGGGCGTCGGCATGGTGCGTTCGCCTCCTTCCGGGTGATGAGGACCGCTCAGAAGGGGCTGAACAAAACGAAACGCCCCGGCGCAGGCGCACGGGGCGTAGGCTCGACCGAATCACTCCGGGAGCTTCTCCACGAACACCTGCGCAGGACGTCCGCGTCAACGGATCCTTCGGCCACCGCGCTCTTGCGGGCACGGCAACGACCAGCGGTCTTTGGCTTCTGGGGAAGCGTACGTGAAGCGGTCGACCCAAGGCAAATCGCCCTCGGGGAACGCCCCGGGAGGCCTTGTCGTCGCGCGGGGGCGGTGCGTCAGGGCTTCTTCAGACCGCCCAGCCCGGCGTCCCTGAGCGTCTGATCCGCCTCGTCCAGCTTCCGCCGGCTGTCCTGGAGGCTCTCGTCGATGCCCTTCATGACCGCGTCGAAGTCGGCCACCTGGTCCGCGGGCGGGGCGACCACCGGCAGGGCGGTGCCGTAGCCGGAGAACTTCGCCGAGACCTTGGTGGTCCCCTTGTCGATCGTCCGTACCGTGTCGACGCGGACGGGGTAGCCGTCCTTGCCTATCCACAGGTCCACTTCCAGGCTCGTGACCTCCTTCACCGCCTCGCGGAGGTACTGGCGGTTCCCCTCCTCCATCACCTTGGTGCTCTCGTCCGCCGTGAGCAGGTCCGCCTGGGTGAAGCTGCCCTTGAAGTGCTGGGCCTCGACGCCGTCGGGCTGCTCCGCGCCGACGAGCGTGAGCTTTTCCTGACCCAGGAGCAGGGCGAGGTACTCGGCGGGGTCGTCGTTGAGGCGGTAGCGGGGCTTGCCGTCCTTGTTCAGGTTCATCTTCATCCAGGACTTGCCGTTCACCGGCTCGTCGCTGTGGGTGTAGATGTCGTCGCCGATCAGGATCTGATCGCCGGCGCCCCCGGGCTGGTCGTAGATCCCCGTGGCGGCCGGGTACCAGCCCTTCGTTCCCGTGATCCGGTCCGTCTTGCCGTCGTCGCCAGTGACGGACATGTCCATCGTGGCGAACTTGGCCGGCACGGTCTTCAGGTACGAGGCCTTCACCACCTCCACGGGCGTCGGCGCCTTGGCCGCCGGCGCCTCGTCGCCCGCCGCGCCCGCCGCGCCGGCCCCGCCGCCCCCGCAGGCCGTGAGGCAGCCCGCGAGCAGTGCGGCCCCCGCCGCGGCGACGCCGGCCCGGGTCAGGACAGCCTTGTTCATTTGTTCTCCCCCATGTGCATGTTCTCCGTACTGCGGTGCTGCTGCGCCGGTCAGGCGCCCTCGCCCGAGTCCTTCATCATCTCGGCCAGGTCGATGACCTGGTCGGCCGGCGGCGCCGTGATCTCGACCGGCTTGTTGACGTCCAGGAACTTGATGGTGAGGTCCATCGGGCCCGAGTTGCCGGCGCCCCGGGTGCGGACCTGCTTGGCCTGGTCGGCCTCGTCGATCCAGATGTCGAGGGTGAGGCTCTTGATGCCCTCGGCCTCCAGCGCCTTGATGTTCTTCTCCTGGCGCTCCTTGGCCTCGGGGGCGGAGGCGGCGCTGGCGGCCCGCAGGTCCTCGAGGGTGACGGTGCCGGCGAGGTGGGTCGTCTTCTGGCCGTCGACGGTCTCCTCGCCGACCTTCGCGAGGTCCTTGGCGGCGCTGAGGCTGTCGGCCGTGTCGGCCGGGTTCTGGCCCTGCTGGGCCGAGCCGAGCGAGTCCAGCTGCTTGGCCTGTTCCGGGGCCAGCGCCTTGAGGTCGAACTTCAGCCACTTGCCGTCGGAGCCCAGGTACATGGCCCCGTCGATCAGGCGGATCCCGACCTTCTCCCCCGGCTTCTCGGGCGAGTCCATGGTCATCGCCATGCCCACGGTGGGCTTGAGCCGCATGGAGGCCTCGGCGGTGATCTTCTGCCCCGCGGCGTCCCCGGCCATGGTGTAGCGCAGGGAGGTTATCTCCTCGGACTTCTTCTTCGTCTTCTGCAGGTACGCGGCCGGCGTGACCTCCGCCGGCTTCTCCGCCGCCTTGGACGGGGAAGAGGGGGCCGCGGCCCCGCTGTCCTTCTTCGCGTCCTTCCCGCCCTCGCACGCCGTGGCGCCGCCGGCGAGCAGGACGGCGGCCAGGACGGCTGCGGCGGTCTTCTTGCGGTACAGGTTCATTCGTTTCCCCACCCCTGGACGTTCAACGGTCTTGTCAGTAGTGACAGTACGTCGGACGACTGACAGTAATCGCACGGGGTTCGCAGGGCATGCGAAAAAACGGGCCCCCCGCCACCCGTGAGGGGGGCGAGGGGCCCGTTCAGCCACTCGGTGAGCCGTCAGGCTCAGACAGCAGCCGGGTCTTCCTCGACGAGGAGGTTCCGGGTGCGGTTCGGGTCCAGCTGGATGCCGGGGCCCATGGTGGTGCTCAGGGCGGCCTTCTTGATGTAGCGGCCCTTCGCGGCGGACGGCTTCAGACGGAGGATCTCGTCCAGAGCGGCGCCGTAGTTCTCGACCAGCTTGTCATCGGAGAAGGAGACCTTGCCGATGATGAAGTGCAGGTTCGAGTGCTTGTCGACGCGGAACTCGATCTTGCCACCCTTGATCTCGGTGACAGCCTTGGCGACGTCCATGGTGACGGTGCCGGTCTTCGGGTTCGGCATGAGGCCACGGGGACCGAGCACGCGGCCGAGGCGGCCGACCTTGCCCATGAGGTCCGGGGTGGCGACAACCGCGTCGAACTCGTTCAGGCGGTTGCCCTTGGCGATCTCGTTGATCAGCTCGTCGTCGCCGACGATGTCGGCGCCGGCGGCTTCCGCGGCCGCAGCACGGTCACCGGTCGCGAAGACCAGGACCCGGGCGGTCTTGCCGGTGCCGTGCGGGAGGTTCACGGTGCCACGGACCATCTGGTCGGCCTTGCGCGGGTCGACACCCAGGCGGAAGGCGACCTCGACGGTGCCGTCGAACTTGGTCGCGGAGGTCTCCTTGGCGAGACGGACGGCCTCGAGCGGGGCGTACAGCTTCTCCCGGTCGACCTTGGCGTCCGCAGCGCGGAGAGTCTTGCTGCGCTTCACTTCTGCTCCTGTGTTGTTTCTTCAGGCGTGGAGTCGTGGTGCGGACCAGCGCTTGGCCCTACCACTGGTGGTGCTGGAGGGGGGCTGGATCAGCCTTCGACGGTGATGCCCATCGAACGCGCGGTGCCGGAAATGATCTTCACGGCGGCGTCGATGTCGTTGGCGTTCAGGTCGGGCATCTTCAGCTCGGCGATCTCCTTGACCTGGGCGGCCGTGAGCTTGGCGACCTTGGTCTTGTGGGGCTCGCCGGAGCCCTTCTCCACGCCCGCGTGCTTCAGGATGAGGCGCGCGGCCGGCGGAGTCTTGGTGATGAAGGTGAAGGAGCGGTCCTCGTAGACCGTGATCTCCACCGGCACGACCATGCCACGCTGCGACTCGGTCGCGGCGTTGTAGGCCTTGCAGAACTCCATGATGTTGACGCCGTGCTGACCGAGCGCGGGGCCGACCGGCGGAGCCGGGTTGGCCGCACCGGCCTTGATCTGGAGCTTGATAAGCCCCGTGACCTTCTTCTTCTTGGGAGGCATTGCTCTCTCCGGGTCCTAGTGAGAGTTTTCAGCCGCCGATCCGGTCATCCGGATGGAGGCATACCGCACCACGATAACGGGTATCGGTGCGGGGCTAAAAACCGAGCAGGTCAGACCGCCCTTTACGGGGCGATCTGACCTGTCCGGAAGCTTTCGCTCAGAAGATCAGTTCTTCTGGATCTGGTCGAAG
This sequence comes from Streptomyces sp. NPDC048349, assembly GCF_040651925.1. Lineage (NCBI taxonomy): Bacteria > Bacillati > Actinomycetota > Actinomycetes > Kitasatosporales > Streptomycetaceae > Streptomyces > Streptomyces sp. NPDC048349. The sequence goes on from NZ_JBEZLA010000002.1 coordinate 119,722, forward strand.
CTGAGCTCGACCGGGGTCTCGCGGCCGAAGATCTCGACGAGGCCCTTGACCTTCTTCGAGTCGGGGTTGATCTCGTTGATCGTCGCCTGGAGCGTGGCGAACGGACCGTCGGTGACGGTGACCGAGTCGCCGACCTCGAAGTCCAGGACCTCGATGGTGCGCTTGACGGCGGGCGCCGGCAGGCCGGCCTCTTCCGCGGCGGCCTTGGCGGCCTTCTCCTGCGCCTCCGGGGCGAGCATCTTGACGATCTCGTCCAGCGTCAGCGGGTACGGGTCGTACGCGTTGCCGACGAAGCCGGTGACGCCAGGCGTGTTGCGGACGACACCCCAGGACTCGTTCGTCAGATCCATGCGGACGAGAACGTAACCGGGCAGCTTGTTCTGCCGGACGTTCTTGCGCTCGCCGTTCTTGATCTGAACGATCTCTTCCTCGGGCACCTCGGCCTGGTAGATGAACTCCTCGACGTTCAGCGAGACGGCGCGCTGCTCCAGGTTGGCCTTCACGCGCTTCTCGTAGCCGGCGTAGGTGTGGATCACGTACCACTCGCCGGGCAGGAGGCGCAGCTCGTCGCGCAGGGCCTGGATGGGGTCGACGGGCTCGACGGGCTCGGCCTCGGCGGCCTCCTCGCCGGCCTCGGCCCCGGCCTGGGCGTCGCCCTCACCGGTGTCGTCGGCAGCCGCCTCGACCTCGGCGTCGTCCTCGATCTCGGCGTCGGCGTCGACCTCGTCCTGGACGTGCAGCGCGGCCTCCTCGGCGGCGACACCCGCCTTGGCGTCGGCGCGCTCGGCCTCGTCGGGGTCCACAGCGTCTGCCGCCTCGACGATGTCGAGCTCGTCCTCGACGGACTCGACGGAGTCGTGGCTCGCGTTCAGGTTCGGGTCAGACACGGTGGCTGCTTCTTCCTGGATACAAAAGGTGGTGGAACATGCGAAAACGGGCGGCACCCATCAAGGCGCCGCCCTCCGCGGGGATCAGCCGAAGACGAACTTGATGGCTTCCTGGAACCCATAGTCAATCACGGTCACCAGACCGATCATGATGACCACGAAGACAATCACCACGGTGGTGTACGTCGTGAGCTGGTTGCGAGTGGGCCATACAACCTTGCGGAGTTCCGCGACGATCTGGCGGTAGAACAGCGCGAGCCGGCCCAGAGGACCCTTCTTGCCGCGCTTGCCGCCCTTGCGGGCCTTCTTCTCGCGGGTGTCGTCCTCGGCGTCAGGCATGTCGATGGAGCCCAGGGCGTCCGTCACGTCTCTCACCTGAATCCGGGTCGTGGCCGTACCGCGCCCGGTTGCGCCGCACGGCGTTGCATCGAAGTACGTACCTGCGCACACACATCCGAGAAGGAGTGTGGAGCAGGGCCGGAGGGACTCGAACCCCCAACCGCTGGTTTTGGAGACCAGTGCTCTACCAATTGAGCTACGACCCTTTGCGTCCCCCAACCTACCGCATCCGAGCGAGTGCACGGAGTGCTCACGCTTTGGGCCGGTCGACGAGGTCCAACGACAGGTGAGTGTACGTGAACCACGCCCTGACGTCGAACAGGATCCCGTCGGGCCGACCCTGAGCCGTCCCGCGGTCCGGTAACTGAAACGTTGTGCGGCACCTCTTTGCCGTCTGGGACGATTGCTCACATGACCTCTGCAACGCCTTCCTCCGAGCGCCGGGTGTCCGCCCGTATCGGCGCCATTTCCGAGTCCGCCACCCTCGCCGTGGACGCCAAGGCCAAGGCCCTCAAGGCCGCCGGACGCCCGGTGATCGGCTTCGGCGCGGGCGAGCCCGACTTCCCCACCCCGGACTACATCGTCGAGGCCGCGGTCGAGGCCTGCCGCAACCCGAAGTACCACCGCTACACGCCGGCCGGCGGTCTGCCGGAGCTCAAGGCCGCCATCGCCGCCAAGACCCTGCGCGACTCCGGCTACGAGGTCGAGGCGTCGCAGGTGCTGGTGACCAACGGCGGCAAGCAGGCGATCTACGAGGCCTTCGCGGCCATCCTGGACCCGGGCGACGAGGTCATCGTCCCGGCTCCGTACTGGACCACCTACCCGGAGTCCATCCGTCTCGCCGGCGGTGTCCCGGTCGAGGTCGTCGCCGACGAGACGACGGGCTACCGGGTCTCCGTCGAGCAGCTCGAAGCCGCCCGCACCGAGCGCACGAAGGTCGTCCTGTTCGTCTCCCCGTCCAACCCGACGGGCTCGGTCTACAGCGAGGACGACGCCCGCGCGATCGGCGAGTGGGCCGCGGAGCACGGCCTGTGGGTGCTGACGGACGAGATCTACGAGCACCTGGTCTACGGCGACGCGAAGTTCACCTCGCTGCCGGTCCTGGTCCCCGCCCTGCGCGACAAGTGCATCATCGTCAACGGCGTCGCCAAGACCTACGCGATGACCGGCTGGCGCGTGGGCTGGGTCATCGCCCCGCAGGACGTCGTCAAGGCGGCGACCAACCTGCAGTCGCACGCCACCTCCAACGTCTCCAACGTGGCCCAGGTCGCCGCGCTGGCCGCCGTCTCGGGGAACCTGGACGCGGTCGCGGAGATGCGCAAGGCCTTCGACCGCCGCCGCCAGACGATGGTCAAGATGCTGAACGAGATCGACGGCGTCTTCTGCCCGACCCCCGAGGGCGCGTTCTACGCGTACCCCTCGGTCAAGGAGCTCCTGGGCAAGGAGATCCGCGGCAAGCGCCCGCAGACCTCCGTCGAGCTCGCCGCCCTGATCCTGGACGAGGCCGAGGTCGCGGTCGTCCCCGGCGAGGCCTTCGGCACCCCGGGCTACCTGCGCCTGTCCTACGCCCTGGGCGACGAGGACCTGGTGGAGGGCGTCACCCGCATCCAGAACCTCCTCGCGGAGGCCAAGGCGTAGCACTGCGGAGCCCTGTGCGGCCGGCAAGCACGCCCGAGCGGCGCCTCCCCCACCGGGGCGGGCGCCGCTCGGCCGTTTCCGCCCCGCCGGCGTGTGAGGCGCGCCCCCGCCGGCGTGTGAGGCGCGCCCGGGGCGGCGCCCGGAAGGCCGCGCGCGGCGGCCCCGGCCACCGCTCACGCGTACGGGCAAGCCCCCGATCGGTAAAACCCCCTCCCGCCGAGCGCAGCGGTACGGCAGGATCACCTGATGGAGCACGCACGCGATCTCACGCTTCTGCCGAAGGCCCACCTCCACCTGCACTTCACCGGCTCGATGCGCCCATCGACCCTCCTGGAGCTCGCCGACAAGTACGGCGTCCGCCTCCCGGACGCCCTCACCGCCGACGAGCCGCCCAAGCTCCGGGCCACCGACGAGCGGGGCTGGTTCCGCTTCCAGCGGCTCTACGACGCCGCCCGCTCCTGCCTGCGCGAGCCCGACGACATCCGCCGCCTGGTCCGCGAGGCCGCGGAGGAGGACGTACGGGACGGCAGCGGCTGGCTGGAGATCCAGGTGGATCCCACCTCCTACGCGCCCCTCCTCGGCGGGATGATCCCGGCCGTCGAGATCATCCTCGACGCCGTGGACACCGCCTCCCGCGACACCGGCCTCGGGATGCGCGTCATCATCGCCGCGAACCGCATGAAGCACCCCCTGGACGCCCGGACCCTGGCCCGCCTCGCCGTCCGCTACGCCGACCGCGGCATCGTCGGCTTCGGCCTGTCCAACGACGAGCGCCGCGGGATGGCCCGCGATTTCGACCGGGCCTTCGCCATCGCCCGCGAGGGCGGCCTGCTCGCCGCCCCGCACGGCGGCGAACTCACCGGCCCGTCCTCCGTCCGCGACTGCCTCGACGATCTGCACGCCTCCCGCATCGGGCACGGCGTCCGGGCCGCCGAGGACCCCCGGCTGCTGAAGCGGCTCGCCGACCGGCAGATCACCTGCGAGGTCTGCCCGGCGTCCAACGTCGCCCTGGGCGTCTACGAGCGGCCCGAGGACGTGCCGCTGCGCACCCTCTTCGAGGCCGGCGTGCCGATGGCGCTGGGGGCCGACGACCCGCTCCTGTTCGGGTCCCGGCTGGCCGCCCAGTACGAGATCGCCCGACGCCACCACGCCTTCACGGACGCTGAGCTCGCCGAGCTGGCCCGCCAGTCGGTGCGCGCTTCGGCCGCGCCCGCCGACGTACAGGAGAAGCTGCTCGCCGGGATCGGCCACTGGCTCACCGGGTGAGCCGCAGGTCCCCCTCGTAGCAGTCGGCCCGCACCCGGTGACCGTTCTGGAAGCCGATCTCCAGGTGGGTGCGGCCCTGCTCGGGCAGGGCGAACTCGGCGACGGAGGCGACCGTCTCGCCGACGTGCCGCAGGAAGGGGTGGTCGCCGAGGTCCTCGCCGACCTCGATGCGGCCCCATTCGCCCAGGTCGTACGGCTCGTGGGGCGCGGCGGACTCGACGATGAGGCACTGGTCGGACCCGGTGGTGATGCGGATGCAGTCGCCGACGCTGTCGATCAGCCAGACGTCCAGGGGGGCCTCGGAGCGCTCGCCGTCGCTGATGTGCCAGGACGCGACGACTCTGCTGAGCGTGCGGCCCACGAGGCGGGTGGGGTCCGTACCGGCCCCGTGCAGGGGACAGAGCATGGGCGGCCGGGACTCCTCAGATGCTGACGCCGACCGTCACCGGTTCGTTGACCAGGGTGACGCCGAAGGCCGCGTGGACGCCCGCGACGACCTCGCGTGCCAGGGTGAGGAGGTCCTCGGTGGTGGCCTCCCCGCGGTTGGTGAGGGCCAGCGTGTGCTTGGTGGAGATGCGCGCGGGGCCGGTGCCGTAGCCCTTGGTGAAACCGGCCTTGTCGATCAGCCATGCCGCGCTGGTCTTCGTACGGCCGTCGCCGGCGGGGTAGGCGGGCGGGGCCGTGTCGGGGCCGAGGCGGTCCTGGACGCGGGCGAGGAATGCGGCGTAGGCCTCGTCGGTCAGGATCGGGTTGTGGAAGAAGGAGCCGGCCGACCAGGTGTCGTGGTCCGCGGGGTCGAGGACCATGCCCTTGCCGGCGCGCAGGCGCAGCACGGTGTCGCGGGCGGTGGCGGCCGGGACCCGGTCGCCGGCCTCGACGCCGAGGGCGCGGGCGGTCTCGGGGTACTTGATCGGCGCGGACAGTCCGCCCGCGTCCTCCAGGGCGAAGCGCACGCGCAGGACGACGTAGCGCTCGGGCTGGTCCTTGAAGGTGCTGTTGCGGTAGCGGAAGGCGCACTCGGCGGCGCTGAGCGTGACCGTCTCTCCGCTGGTGCGGTCGTAGGCGACCACCTCGGTGATGGTGTCGCAGACCTCCTGGCCGTACGCACCCACGTTCTGGATCGGTGTGGCGCCCGCGGAGCCGGGGATGCCGGCGAGGCACTCGATGCCGGCGAGCCCGGCCTCGACGGTGCGGGCGACGGCGTCGCTCCAGTTCTCCCCGGCCGCGAGCTCCAGGGTGGTGCCGTCTAGGACGAAGCCGGTGGTCGCAATGCGCAGGGCGGTGCCGTCGAAACCCTGGTCGCCGATGACCAGATTGCTGCCGCCGCCGATGACGAGGAGCGGGGTTCCGCTCTCGTCCGCGGCGCGGACGGCGGCGACCACCTCGGCGTCGGTGGTCGCGGTGACCAGGCGGGCGGCGGGGCCGCCGAGGCGGAAGGTGGTCAGCGGGGCGAGGGGGGCGTCGTGGAGTTCCTGCACGTGGACAAGAGTACGGTCCGTGCCCCCCGCGTCCCGGCGGGGCCACGACGAGGCCACGGACCCTGGCTCAGGAGGGGTTCTGCTGCTCGGCCAGACGGCGCTGCGCCTCGGCCCAGCCGATGGGGAGCTCGGATGCCCGTACGGTCCAGAAGGTGAAGGCGGACTCCTTCATGAAGGCGGCGGCTGCCCGGGAGCTGGAGCGGTGCGGCTCGCTGCGGGCGAACCGGAAGAGCGCGTCACGGTCCTCCCAGGCGGACAGGGTGAGGAACGTGCGGCCGAGGACGCGGGCCCGGAGCGCGACGCCGTGCGCGCCGGGGGCCTTGCGGATCTGGCCGATGATGCCGGGGGCCTTGAGGAAGAACCGGAAGGCTCCGGCGAGGGTGGCGGTCTCGAAGCGGGAGGCCATCACGTAGACCTCGGCGTCGGGGGCGGCGGGTGTGGGCGTCGACCAGGGGATGTCGGGCATGGCGGCACTCCTCGGCTGTGAGGTGGGGTGCTGGGAGATGGAATGGGGCGTGGGGGGCGGGGTCAGCCGGCGACGGGGGCCTTCGCGGTCGCGGTCGGTGCGGTCGCGTCGGCGGCGGGAGCGCGGGAGGGCTTCGGCCGGCCCGGCAGCAGGAGGGCGAGCGCGGCGGCCAGGGCGACCGCGGCGGCGCCGATCCACAGGGCGGGGACGGTGCCGTCGGTGAAGGCCTGCGGCGACTGGTAGCCGCCCTGGGCGGAGAAGACCGAGGCCAGTACGGCGACACCGAGGGCTCCGCCGACCTCGCGCAGGGCGTTGTTGGTGCCGGAGGCCTTGCCCTGGTCGGCGGGGGACACGGTGGACATGAGCACGTTGGAGGCGGGGGCGAAGTACAGGCCCATGCCGATGCCGCTGAGGATCAGCGCCGGGAGCTGGGCGGCGTACGAGACGTCCGCGCTCAGGATCACCGCGAACCAGGCGAGGCCCAGGGCCTGGAGCCCGAGCCCGGCGGCTATGACGGGGCGGCCGCCGATCCGGTCGGAGAGGATGCCCGAGATCGGCGCGACGATCATGGGCATGCCGGTCCAGGGGAGCATGCGCAGGCCGGCCTGGGTGGGCGAGTACCCGGCGACGCCCTGGAGGAACTGGCTGAGCAGGAAGATCGAGCCGAACATGCCCAGGAACATCAGCAGGCTGGCGAGGTTGATCCCCAGGAAGCCGCGGTTGCGGAAGAGCCGCATGGGGAGCATCGGGTTCGTGCTGCGGATGCCGTGGTGGACGAAGCCGCCGACGAGCGCGGTTCCGCCGATCAGGCCGGTGAACACGGGGGCGCTGGTCCAGCCTTCGGCGTTGGCGTTGACCAGGGCGTAGACGATGCCGAAGAGGCCTGCGCTGATGAGCAGGGTGCCCGGGAGGTCGAGGCGGGACCCGGGGGCGGTGGACTCGGCGAGCCGCAGGCGGGCGAGCGGGATCAGGGCCAGGCCTATCGGAACGTTCAGCCAGAAGATCCACTGCCACGAGATGTGCTCGGTGAGGCTGCCGCCGATGAGCGGGCCGCTGGCGACGGCGAGGCCGGTGACGGCTCCGTAGATGCCGAGGGCCATGCCGCGGCGGGCGGCCGGGACGGCGGCGGTGAGCAGGGTCAGGGTGAGCGGCATCATGATCGCGGCACCGACGCCCTGGACGGCGCGGGCGGCGATGAGCGCGTCGATGCCGGGCGAGAGGGCGGCCGCGGCGGAGGCCCCGGTGAAGATCGCGAGACCGACGACGAACAGCCGGCGGCGCCCGAACCGGTCCCCCAGGGCGGCGCCGAACATGAGCAGGACGGCGAAGGTGAGCGTGTACGCGTTCACCGTCCACTCCAGGTCCTCCAGCCGGCCGCCGAGGTCCTCGCGGATGGCGGGCAGGGCGGTGGTGACGACGAGGTTGTCGAGGGCGGCCATGAAACTGGCGACGCCGGTCAGCACGAGGGCCCAGAGCGCGGGCCCGCGGAGCTTGGTGTGGTCGCTTGCTTCGGTGGGTCGGGTGGGTTCGGTGGCTTGCGTGTGCACGATCTCCCCCTGCTGATTGTTAGTTATTGCTGACTAACTTGCGGGCGCATGCGTGACCCGCCGAACGGGCGGCACGCCCCCTCACTTCTCCGGGTGGTCCTTCGGGTGGGCCGTCGGGTGATCCTTCGGGTGGGCCGAGAGGTACAGCCCCTCCCAGACGCGGTGCCCGGGCGGGAACCCCATGGCAGCGAGGGTGTTGATGAGCATTCCGTACGCCATGAAGGTGGTGGTCTCGTTCACGTCCCCGCCGAACGGCACGCGGACCGTGTCCCAGAGCTCCATCCAGCCCTTCCGGACGAGCTCGCCGAGCTCGCGGTCCCCGGCCGCCTCGGCTGCGGCCACAGTGACGTACATCTGGAGCTGCATCTGGAGCTTGTCGGGGTCCTCGGCGATGAGGCGGGTGTAGGCGTTCGCCATGGCCTGCGTGGCCTCTTCGCCGTGCAGCCCTTCGCCGGCACGGGCGAAAACCTCCCGGGTCTCGCGCAGACAGCGCTCCGCGGCGGCGAGGAAGATGGCGGGCTTGTTCGGGAAGAGCCGGAAGAGGTACGGCTGCGAGACACCCACCCGCTTGGCGATCGCCTCGGTGGAGGTCCCGTAATAGCCGCCCCGAGCAAACTCGTGCACGGCCGCCCGAATGACGCTCTCGCGCCGCTCCTCTGCGCTCATCCTTGCCATGCATCCAAGTTAGTGCTCAATCACTAACTAAGCAAGCGGCTTGCCGAACCGGGCGCGGCTGCAGCCACCGCCGGGGCCGGCAGCAGCCGGCGCCCAGGCGGGCGGCCGGGTCGGCCAGCGGCGAGAGCCGGGGGCCGGGGCCGGGAGCTGGGTATCGCCAGCAAACCGACGGCAGCCAGGGCCCGCTTGGGGAGCCGGCGCCGAGGCAGGCGGCGGGGCCGTGCGCCGAGGCCGGGCGGCGGGGCCGTGCGCCGAGGCCGGGCGGCGGGGCCGTGCGCCGAGGCCGGGCGCGAGGTTGGGCCGGTCGGCGAGAGCGGGAAGCCGGAAGCCGGAAGCCCGGCAGCAGAGCAGCAGCCGGGGCCGGCGGCGGACGCCGGAAGGCCTGCATCGGCAGCAGCCGGGGCCGGAGCCGGGAGCCGGGAGCTGAGGCCGGCGGCAGGAGACAGGACGGGGGGCGGGCTACGGCGGCGGGGGCGCGCCCCCACCGGCAGCGGGGACAGGCTGCGGCGGCAGCGGGGGCGGACCGGACGGCAGCCGGGGACGGGCCCCGGCGGGAGCCGGGACGGGCGGGCTGCGGCAGCGGGGCGGGCCCGGGCGGCAGCCGGGGACGGGCCCCGACGGGAGCCGGGACGGGCGGGCTGCGGCAGCGGGGCGGGCCCGGGCGGCAGCCGGGGACGGGGCCCCGGCGGGGGCGGGGCAGGCTCCGACGGCAGCGGGAACGGGCCCCGACGGCAGGGGGGGGACGGGGCTGCGGCAGCGGGGGCGGGCCCCCGCAGCAGCGGGGACTGGCCCAGGCGGGAGCCGGGGACGGGCTGCGGTGCCGTCAGGCCTTCGTTCCGCCCCCGCGTGCCCCTACGCCAGTGCGACCACCGCGCGGGACATGCCCAGGACCTTCTGGCCGGCGCTCGTCGCCGTCAGGTCGACGCGGACGCGGTTGTCCTCCAGCTTGGCCGCGACCTTGGCGGTGACCTCGATCAGGCCGCCCCGGTCGTCGTTCGGGACCACGACCGGCTTGGTGAAGCGGACCCCGTATTCGACCACCGCGCCCGGGTCGCCGACCCAGTCGGTGACCACGCGGATCGCCTCGGCCATGGTGAACATGCCGTGCGCGATCACGTCCGGCAGTCCGACCTCCTTGGCGAACTTCTCGTTCCAGTGGATCGGGTTGAAGTCGCCCGAGGCGCCGGCGTACCGGACCAGCGTGGCGCGCGTCACGGGGAAGGACGCCGCCGGCAGCTCCGTGCCGACCTCGACGTCCGCGTACTGGATCTGCGCTGCCATGTCAGGCCTCCTCGGGGGCGCGGGAGACGAGCTTCGTCCACGCCGTCACCACGTGCTCGCCGGTCTCGTCGTGGACCTCGCCGCGGATGTCGATGATGTCGTTGCCCGCGAGGGACTTCACGGCCTCGATGGTCGAGGTCACGGACAGGCGGTCACCGGCACGCACCGGGCGCGAGTACGCGAATTTCTGGTCGCCGTGCACGACGCGGCTGTAGTCCAGCCCCAGCTGCGGGTCCTCGACGACCTGTCCCGCCGCGGCGAAAGTGATCGCAAACACAAAAGTCGGCGGAGCGATCACGTCGGGGTAGCCGTACCCCTTGGCGGCTTCGGGGTCGGTGTAGACGGGATTGGCGTCACCCACGGCTACCGCGAATTCGCGGATCTTCTCCCGGCCGACCTCGTACGGATCGGTGGGGGGGTAACTCCGCCCCACGAAGGACTGGTCGAGAGCCATGACTCACTACCTCCTGATGAAGGGACACGAAAGACGATCGGAAACGACACGAGGCCGCCCCCCAAAGAAGGGGACGACCTCATGACGGTGCCTGTATTCGAGACTTCGCTGGGGTCAGCGGGTCTCGCGGTGCGCGGTGTGCGAGTTGCAGCGCGGGCAGTGCTTCTTCATCTCAAGACGGTCCGGGTTGTTACGCCGGTTCTTCTTGGTGATGTAGTTCCGCTCCTTGCACTCCACGCAGGCCAGCGTGATCTTCGGGCGGACGTCGGTGGCAGCCACGTGAGTGCTCCTTGACGGACTATGGGACGGATGAACGCATAAAAGAGTAGCCGATCGGGAGACCGACCCCGCAATCGGCTACTGTGTGTAGCGGCGACCGGACTTGAACCGGTGACACAGCGATTATGAGCCGCTTGCTCTACCGACTGAGCTACGCCGCTTTGATGTGATCAGCTCCCCACCCGAGGGTGGGGAACCTCTCTCACCAGAGCCCCAATGCGGAATCGAACCGCAGACCTTCTCCTTACCATGGAGACGCTCTACCGACTGAGCTATTGGGGCGAGCGATGAAGACATTACACGGTTGCCCGCCGATCGCCCAAATCCTTTGCGGGGACCGGGCTCCGAGGGGGTCCGGACGCCTTTCTTGATCAGCCCGCGCAGAGCCCGCAGGTCACTTCGGGCACGGATTGTGTGCGGCCTCACACCCCATCGCCCTCCTGCGGAGGCGACTTGGGCCCGCTCGGTCCGGGCACGGGGCGCAGGCCCGCGCCCGCTGGTGGACTGCGGCGCGCGGCCACCACACCGGTACGACTATTGCGCTCTTCCGTGAAGCGGGGTGTGCCGCGCCCTAGGCTCTGAGCACGCTGCGTGATCTTGGGCCGCGGGCCGCGGCCACGGCCCAGGACCGCCCGAGCCACCGCAGGAGCGCGATGTCCGACAGCCAGCCGCAGCAGCCGTTCCACCCCCCGCACAGCGGCCGCGGCGAGGACGGAGGACACGGACCCGCGCACGGTTCCTGCCCGAGCCCCTCCCAAGGCCACGCGCAGGGCCCCTCCCGCGGCCGCAGCCACCTCCCCGCCCACGAGCACGGCCGGCACCCCGACCGGGGCCGTGCGGCCGCCGGCGAGGCCACCACCCTGCTGCTGGCCGGGGCGCGCCTGACCGACGGCCGGACCGTCGACGTCCGCCTCAGCGGCGGCCGGATCCAGGCCGTCGGCACTGCGGGCAGCCTCCCTGCCCCCGCCCTGTCCCGGGTGGACCTGGGCGGCTACCTGCTGCTGCCCGCCCCCGCCGAGCCCCACGCCCACGGGGACACCGCCCTGACCGCCGACGGCGAGGGCCCCGTCTCGTACACCCCCGACGAGGTCCAGCGCCGCGCCACCGAAGCCGCCCTGCTCCAGCTCGGCCACGGGGCCACGGCCGTGCGCTCCCACGTCCGGATCGGCGACGTGCACGGACTCGGCCCCATGGAGGCCGTGCTCCAGGCCCGCCGCTCGCTGCGCGGGCTCACCGACCTGACCACCGTGGCCGTACCCCGGCTGCTGACCGGAGTGGCCGGCGCCGACGGGCTCGCGATGCTGCGGGACGCGGTCAAGATGGGCGCCTCCGTGATCGGCGGCTGCCCCGACCTCGACCCCGACCCGACCGGCTTCCTCGAAGCCGTCCTGGAACTCGCCGCCGAGCACGGCTGCCCGGTGGACCTGCACACGGACGGTGACGATCCCGGCCGCCTTGCGCGGCTCGCCGCGATGGCCGGCGGGCTGCGCCCCGGCGTGAGCATCGGCCCGTGCGGCGGCCTCTCCCGGCTCCCGCTGGATGTGGCCGCCCGCGCCGCCGACCAGCTCGCGGCGGCCGGGGTACGCGTGACCTGCCTGCCCCAGGGCGACTGCGCGGCCCTGGAACGCCGCGGCCTGCGCACCGCCCCCGTACGCCTGCTGCGGGCCTCCGGGGTGCGGGTCACGGCCGGCAGCGGGGCCCTGCGGGACGCGGGGAACCCGGTCGGCCGGGGCGACCCCCTGGAGGCCGCCTACCTGCTGGCCTCCCAGGGCGGGCTGCGGGCGGGCGAGGCCTACGAGTCGGTCAGCGCCGCCGCGCGGGAGGCCATGGGCCTGCCGGAGGTCCGGGTGGAGGCGGGCTTCCCGGCGGAGCTGCTGGCCGTGCGCGGTGACCGGCTCTCTGGCGTGCTGTCCCTCGCGTACAGCCGGATCGTGATCCACCGGGGGCGGGTGGTAGCCCGTACGAGTGCGGTGCGGGAGTACTGCGATTCGGCCGTCGCCGTGGCCCTGGACCTGCCCCGCCAGGGCCGTACGGAACCCGGTCCCTGAACTTCGCCGGGCGTTCGCGGGCGCGGCAGCCCGGCTCGTCGTACGGTCGGGGCATGCGCATCGTCATCGCGGGTGGACACGGTCAGATCGCGCTGCGGCTGGAGCGACTGCTCGCCGCGGGCGGGTACGAGGTCGCGGGGATCATCCGCGACCCGGCGCAGGGCGACGACCTGAGGGAGGCGGGCGCCGAACCGGTGCTGTGCGATCTGGAGTCGGCCACGGTGGAGCACGTGGCGGGCATCCTGCAGGGCGCGGAGGTGGCGGTGTTCGCCGCCGGCGCGGGTCCGGGCAGCGGGATCGAGCGCAAGGACACCGTGGACCGCGGCGCGGCGGTGCTCTTCGCCGACGCCGCCGAACGGGCCGGAGTACGGCGCTTCCTGATGGTGTCTTCGATGGGCGCGGACGCACGGCACGAGGGCGACGAGGTCTTCGACGCCTACCTGCGGGCGAAGGGCGAGGCCGACGACCACGTCCGCACCCGGCTGGGCCTCGAGTGGACGGTCCTGCGGCCGGGCTCGCTGGTCGACAACGCGGGGACGGGCCTGGTCCGCCTCGAGGCGCGGACGGGCCGCGGGTCCGTCCCGCGCGACGACGTGGCGGCAGTGCTCGCCGAGCTGGTCGAGACCCCGGCGACGGCGGGGCTGACCCTGGAGCTGACCTCCGGTTCGACCCCGGTCGCGGTGGCGGTCAAGGACGTGGCGGGCAACTGAAACCGACCGGGCGTCAGAATTCGGCGGACACCTTGTCGTCGGACCGTCCGACCGAGTCCTGCTGGTACTGGCCCTCGTACGCCCGGCGGATCCGCTCGATGCGCCCGCTGCGCTCGGCGGCCTCGTTCTCGGGGTACAGCAGCACCACCTCGTACGAGGACTCGCGCACCGCCTTGCCGTCCTGCCCGCGCCACTGCCCGTACCCCTCGTGGACGGTCAGCCCCTCGGGGAAGGCCGGGGTGATCTCGCGCTCCAGGAACCGCATGAACTCCCGCTCCCCGACCGGACTGCGGCCGTCGGACCGCTCGGTGCCGAAGTACAGCCGGGTCTCCTGGTAGGGCTTCCCCACGTCCGTGTGGAGCGCCGCCCCGACCAGGGCCGGAATCCCGGCGCCGAGCAGGGCGATGAGCACCCCGCCGCCTACTTTCCCCCGCATGTCAGATGTCCATTTCACTCAAGGTGAACGAACAGGAGACCCCAACGATGCGGTCGATGACGGGCCCGGACGTCGAACGGGCGGCAGCCGCGGCGGTGGCGGCCCTCGGCCCGCACGGCGGCTTGGACTGGGGGGTGCCGGCCGGTTCCCTCGAATGGTCCTGTTGGACGACCGCGGCCCACATGGCGCACGACCTGACGGCGTACGCCGCGCAGGTGGCCTCCCGCGCACGGTCGAACTACCTACCGCTGGACCTGCGGGTACGCCCGGGCACTCCCCCGGCCGAGGTGCTGACGGTGGTGTCGGCGAGCGCCCGCCTGCTCAGCACGGCGATCTCGGCCGCCGACCCGGAGGACCGCGCCTGGCACTGGGGCCCCTGCGATCCGGGGGGCTTCGCGGCGATGGGTGTGGCGGAGCTGCTGCTCCACACCTACGACATCGCCCAGGGCCTGGACCTCCCCTGGCTGCCGCCGTCCGACCTGGCCGCCCCGGTACTGGCCCGCCTGTTTCCGGACACCCCGCCGGGTCCGCCGACCGAAGCCCTGCTCTGGTCCGCGGGCCGCCTCGCCCTCCCCGACCGCCCCCGCCGCACGTCCTGGTCCTGGCAGGCGGCCCTCACGGGGAACCACTGAGCCCGCACGAAAGACCCGCACGTCCGCCGCGGTCACGACGGCGCCGCTTAGAGGATCCGCCGACCACGGCCATCGCCCGGTGGCAAGACCCGAACCTTCGCGGCATGACGCCCACCCCCCGGCCGGGAGCTACTTGGGACATCAGTCAGCACAGGGTCGACATGCGTCGGCGCCATCCCGGACGGAGAAGTTCCCATGCGACACACATCCCGGAGGCAGCGGTTTGCGATGTTCGGCGTCTCGACCGCCCTGGCCGCGGCCGGCGCGCTGTTGCCCACCAGCGCCTTCGCCGCCCCGACGTCGCCGCATCCCGGCGTTGCGAGCACCGTGGCAGGCAGCCACGGCGGCGACAACGGCGGGCAGAACAAAAACGGCCAGAACGGGCACGGTCGCCATCAGGGCGGTCACAGCGAGCACAGCACCGGCACGGCCGACCCCTCACCCCCGACGCCCAACCTGCCCAACCGACCCGGGGACCACATGTGCGACCCCGGCCCCTGCACCCCGAACTTCCCGCCCCCGACGCCCAACCTGCCCAACCGACCCGGGGACCACATGTGCGACCCCGGCCCCTGCACCCCGGACTTCCCGCCGCCTGCCCGCCTGTGAGTCAGGAACTTCCCAGGCTGGAACGACGACTGCGTGACCTCGTCAAGAACGACACCGCATCCCGGGGTGGCCCGCCAGCGCTGGGCCACGCCGGGCGGTGTCGTCACCTGCCAGTCCGGACGACGCGCGGCGGCCTGGTCCAGAGGAGCGTTCACGGCGCCGCGGCGGAGGCGCGGAACGAGGTTCTCGACCCGCACGATCACGCGTCCAAGTCGGCTGGACAGCCGCATGAAGCTCGCCACACGGCGGGTGTCCACCTGACCTGAGTGCCGGTGGTGCTGCGCAGACCGTTGCGGCGCGCCTGGACGGTAAGCGACCCGAAGGGCCGTAGCGGCAGGTCAGGCACCGGAGTCCCGTCGGCGCCCCGGCCAGACGCGCTGGTAGAGAGCGCGAGTGGGGCGACACCGCGAGACAGCGCTCGGTCGCTGTGCGAAGAACGAGAAAGCCCTTCTGGCTGCGTTTCCGCAGTCAGAAGGGCTTTCTTCGCGTGGCGGCGCCAGGATTCGAACCTGGGTAGGCTAAGCCGACGGATTTACAGTCCGCTCCCATTGGCCACTCGGGCACACCGCCATGGGATGTCGCCGGTGAGGCCGCTTTGGGGCGGTGCTCGGTGGCAACGACGTAAACGATACCTGATGACCGGGGGTGCTCCGCCACCGGATTGATCAGCGCCGCGGGTGGGTGCGGTGGCTAGGCTTTGCCGCGCGGGCCGGGGATGTCCCGCCGTGCCCTCCGGGGCGACCACAACCGACTTCAAGGAGCCACAGCACATGGCCGACTCCAGTTTCGACATCGTCTCGAAGGTCGAGCGGCAGGAGGTCGACAACGCCCTCAACCAGGCCGCCAAGGAACTGTCGCAGCGCTACGACTTCAAGGGCACGGGCGCCACGATCGCCTGGTCCGGCGACAAGATCCTGATGGAGGCGAACTCCGAGGAGCGCGTCAAGGCCGTCCTCGACGTCTTCGAGACCAAGCTGGTCAAGCGCGGGATCTCGCTCAAGGCGCTGGACGCCGGCGAGCCGCAGCTGTCCGGCAAGGAGTACAAGATCTTCGCCACGATCGAGGAGGGCATCTCCCAGGAGAACGCCAAGAAGGTCGCGAAGATCATCCGGGACGAGGGTCCCAAGGGCGTCAAGGCCCAGGTCCAGGGTGAGGAGCTGCGCGTCAGCTCCAAGAGCCGCGATGACCTCCAGGAGGTCCAGGCGCTGCTCAAGGGCAAGGACCTGGACTTCGCGATCCAGTTCGTGAACTACCGCTGACCCAGGTCCCAGACCTGTCCGCACGCCGGCCCGGCGGTCCTCACGGACCGCCGGGCCGCGGCGGTTGCGGGGAGTGTGTGCGGGGCGTGAGCGGCGCGTGCGCCACCGCGGGCTTCCGTGGGCACTTGGGCGGGACGGGTGCGCCCACCAGGCTGGGTGGCATCCGTCAACCGAGTGGCAGGGGGTTCTCGCATGCCTGGGGCCGGCACGTTTCGCGAAGACTTCGGGGCGTCCGTCGTCGTCGCCCTGGTCGCGCTGCCCCTCTGTGTGGGGGTGGCCGTCGCATCCGGGGTGCCGGCCGAGCTGGGGATCGTCACCGGGGTGGTGGGCGGGCTGGTCACGGGGTGGTTCCGGGGCAGCTCGCTGCAGGTGAGCGGGCCCGCGGCCGGACTCACCGTGCTGGTCTACGAGGCGGTGCAGACGTACGGCCTGCCCGCGCTCGGCGTGCTGGTGCTGGCGGCCGGGGTGGCGCAGCTGGGCATGGGTGTGCTGCGGCTCGGGCGGTGGTTCCGGGCGATCTCCGTCGCCGTCGTCCACGGGATGCTGGCCGGGATCGGGCTGGTGCTGATCTCCGGGCAGCTCTACGCCCTGGGCGGGGTGGAGGCTCCCGGGCAGACCCTGGCCAAACTGGGCGGGGTGCACGGACTGGGGGCCCAGGCCGACTGGGCCGCCGTGGCACTCGGCGTCGGGACCATCGCCGTCATGGCGCTGTGGCGCCGCGTGCCGCCACGGCTGCGCCTGGTCCCGGGGGCGCTGGTGGCCGTGGCGGCCGCCACGGCAGTGGCCGCGCTGCTGCGGCTTCCCGTGGAGCGGGTGCGGGTGACCGGGGTGCTGGACGCCGTGGCCCCGCCCGCTTGGGACGACTTCGGCGTGCTCGCCTCCTTCGGGGCGGTCGGGACGGTGATCGCGCTGGCCCTGATCGCGTCCGCCGAGACCTTGTTCAGTGCCGCCGCCGTGGACCGGATGCACGACGGACCGCGGACCGACTACGACCGGGAACTCGTGGCCCAGGGCGTCGGGAACACCGTCTGCGGGGTGCTCGGGGCCCTGCCGATGACCGCCGTCATCGTGCGCAGCGCCGCCAATGTGGAGGCCGGAGCCCGCACCCGCGCGGCAAGGGTGCTGCACGGCGGCTGGCTGCTGCTCTTCGCCGTCGCCGTTCCCCAGGTCCTGGAGATCGTGCCGCTCGCCGCGCTGGCGGGGGTGCTGCTGCACGCCGGATGGAAACTGCTCCCCGCCCGGGCGGTGGCCGCGCTGTGGCGCACGCACCGGGGTGAGGCGGTGGTGCTGCTGGTCACCGCCGGCGCGATCGTGGTCACCAACCTCTTCGAGGGCGTGCTGATCGGCCTGGGGCTCGCCATCGCCAAGGCGGCCTGGGAAACCTCCCACGTGCACATCGAGGAGGTCTGGGAGGGCGGGGACCTGTGCGTCCGGGTGGTGGGGAACGCCAGCTTCCTGCGGCTGCCCAAGCTCCTCGACGCCTTGGACGCGCTGCCGCACGGGAAGCCCGTACGGCTCGACCTGAGCGGGCTGCGTCATCTCGACCACGCCTGTCTGACCGCCCTGGAGGGGTGGGAGCGCCAGCGGGTGCCGGCGCCCGGCCGCGAAGGCGTCATCTAGCCCGGTTACCCTCCGCGCGTGGACAACGAGTTGAAGCGCAGCCTGGGAGTGTCCGACGCCGTCGTGGTCGGACTCGGCGCGATGGTCGGCGCCGGTATCTTCGCCGCCCTCGCCCCGGCGGCCCGCGCGGCGGGCGGGGCCCTGCTCGCCGCCCTCGCGCTGGCGGCCCTGGTGGCCTACTGCAACGCGCACTCCTCGGCCCGGCTGGCCGCCCGGTACCCGGCTTCCGGCGGCACGTACGTCTACGGGCGCGAGCGGCTCGGGCCCTTCTGGGGGTATCTGGCCGGCTGGGGGTTCGTCGTCGGCAAGACGGCCTCCTGTGCGGCGATGGCCCTGACGGTCGGCGCGTACGTGTGGCCGGGCCAGCAGCACTCCGTGGCCGTCGCGGCGGTGGTGGCGCTGACCGCCGCGAACTACGGGGGCGTGCAGAAGTCCGCCCGGATCGCCCGGCTGATCGTGGCGGCGGTGCTGGCGGTACTGGCCGGGGTGGTCGTGGTGTGCCTGTCTTCGGGGGCCGCCGACGCCGGGCGGCTCGGCACCGCGGACTGGGGTGCCGTCGGGCTGCTGCAAGGGGCCGGGCTGCTGTTCTTCGCCTTCGCGGGCTACGCCCGGATCACCACCTTGGGCGAGGAGGTGCGCGACCCGGAGCGGACGATCCCGCGGGCGGTGCCGCTGGCGCTCGGGATCGCGCTGGTGGTGTACGCCCTGGTGACGGTGGCGGCTCTGTCGGTGCTCGGCGTCGACGGGCTGGCGGGGGCGGCGGCCCCGCTCGCGGACGCGGTCCGGGCGGCCGGCCGGCCCGAACTGACCCCGGTCGTCCGGGTGGGTGCGGCCCTGGCCGCGCTGGGCTCACTGCTGGCGCTCGTCCTGGGGGTCTCGCGGACCACGCTGGCGATGGCCCGGGACGGCCATCTCCCCCGCGCGCTGGCCGCAGTACATCCCCGGCGTCAAATGGCGCACCATGCGGAGCTCGCCGTGGGTGCGGTGGTGGCGGTGCTCGCGGCCACCACCGATCTGCGGGGCGCGATCGGTTTCTCCTCCTTCGGAGTGCTGGCCTACTACGCGATCGCGAACGCCTCCGCGTGGACTCTCGATTCAGGTCTCAAGGGCCGGGCCGTGGCAGCGGTCGGGCTGTCCGGCTGTGTGGTGCTGGCCTGCTCGCTGCCCCTCGCGTCGGCGGCCGCGGGGGCGGGGGTGCTGGTGCTCGGCGCGCTGGCCTACGGGGTGCGCGGCCGGATCAGATCCGCGATCTGAACTCCGCCCAGGGGAGCAGTTCCAGGTCGCACTCCTCCCCCACGGCGGACTCCTCGCAGAACCAGGCGGTGCCGTCCAGCCAGCCGCGGAGCCAGGCCGCCAGGCTCGGGGTGTCGAGGGACCAGGCGAGGTCCGGCTCCCCGGGATTCGGGTCGAACAGCAGGACTTGGGCGGTCTCGGAGCGGCAGTCCACGCACACGTACGTGCCGCAGCCGAAGTCGGCTATGGGCAGCACGCCCTCCGGCCAGCGCCATCCGGATGCGCGCTGCGCCCCGTACGTCCCAACGGCCTGACGCAGCGGCAGCAGGCCTTGCCCGGGCCCGAATCCGCCGTCGCCGATGCGGGTGTGGAGCAGGGCGAGCAGCGGGGGCAGGGCGAAGCCGAGTATGGCCTCGGCCCGGGCGATCTCCCCGCTGCCCAGCGGCGCGGGCCGGGCCTTCCCGGTCCCGCGCGCGCAGGTGCGTACGCGGTCTGCGACTTGCTCCAGCAACTGCTCGGTCTCGTTCATGCGTTCATGGTGACGCACCCCACCGACAGCCCGCTCAGCCTGTGGACAACCCCGTCGGAGGCGAGGTCAGCGGGAGGCGAACGGTGCGTCCGTCGGGACGATTTCGCGGCCCAGCGGGAGCAGCGAGAGCGGGACCATCTTGAAGTTGGCGATGCCGAAGGGGATGCCGATGATCGTGACGCACAGCGCGAGGCCGGTGAAGATGTGGCCGAGGGCCAGCCACCAGCCGGCCAGGATCAGCCACAGGACGTTGCCGATGGCGGATCCGGCGCCCGCGTCGCGGCGCTCGACGGTGGTGTAGCCGAAGGGCCACAGGGCGTACACCGCGATGCGGAAGGCGGCGACGCCGAAGGGGATGCCGATGATGGTGATGCAGAGCAGCACGCCCGCGAGGCAGTAGCCGAGGAACAGCCAGATGCCGCTGAGGATGAGCCATATGACGTTCAGGATTGTCTTCACTGCCTGCGGCCTGCCATCTGTTCGAGCCGGGCGATGCGCTCGGCCATCGGAGGGTGTGTGGAGAACATCTTAGAAAGCCCCTGGCCCGGGCGGAACGGGTTCGCGATCATCATGTGGCTGGCGGTTTCCAGCCGCGGTTCCGGGGGCAGCGGGAGCTGTTTCGTGCCCGCGTCCAGCTTGCGCAGGGCGCTGGCCAGGGCGAGCGGGTCGCCGGTGAGCTGGGCGCCCGAGGCGTCGGCCTCGTATTCGCGCGAGCGGCTGATGGCCAGCTGGATCACGGAGGCGGCCAGGGGCCCCAGGATCATGATGAGGAGCATGCCGAAGAGGCCAGGTCCCTCGTCGTCGCTCGAACGACCGACCGGTATCAGCCAGGCGAAGTTCACGAGGAACATGATCACCGAGGCGAGGGCGCCGGCGACCGACGAGATCAGGATGTCCCGGTTGTAGACGTGGCTGAGCTCGTGGCCGATGACCCCGCGCAGTTCGCGCTCGTCGAGGATGCGCAGGATGCCCTCGGTGCAGCAGACCGCGGCGTTGCGCGGGTTGCGCCCGGTGGCGAAGGCGTTGGGGGCCTCGGTGGGCGAGATGAACAGGCGCGGCATGGGCTGGCGCGCGGACGTGGAGAGCTCGCGCACCATGCGGTAGAGCTCGGGGGCCTCGAACTCGCTGACGGGACGTGCGCGCATCGCGCGTAGAGCGAGCTTGTCGCTGTTCCAGTACGCGTAGGCGTTCGTCCCGAGGGCGATCACGACGGCGACGATCAGGCCGCCCCGGCCGAAGAAGCTTCCGATGGCGATGATGAGTGCCGACAGACCGCCGAGGAGTACGGCGGTCTTCAGCCCGTTGTGCCGGCGGTGCACGGTACGCCCTCCTAGTGGTGCGGCAGGGGGACCCGGAGCGAGGGTCTACGGTCCAGTGGACCCTCCCTTCCTGGTCAACGCGAGGTGGGCGCGTCTGGTTCCCAGGGCACACGGGGCCGCCGTCCCGGGGGCCGGGGCGGCGGGGCTGCGGCGGGCGTTGGGCCGTACGGGTCACGTGCACGGGGCGGGCGGCGTACGGCGCACCGGCTACTGCGGGAAGAGGCTGCCCGACGCGACGCGCAGGACCAGCTGCGGGGCGCCCGAGAGGACGATCGCCGTGACCGCGGTGACGGCGATGGCCGCCGTGACCGGCCAGGGGGCCTTCGGGCGGGCCGTGGTGGCGCCTGCGCCGCCCTCCGCTCCCTCCGCGCTCCCGGTGCCCTCGACGCCCTCGACGCCCTCAGGAGCGCGGAAGAGGAGCGCGGTCCACCGCAGGTAGTAGTAGAGGGCGACGACGACGTTGGCGGCCATGACCACGGCCAGCCAGCCCAGGCCCGCGTCGACCGCGGACCGGAAGACGGCGACCTTGGCGAACAGGCCGATGATGCCCGGCGGCAGACCGGCCAGGCACAGCAGGAAGAAGGCCAGCGCGAGGGCGGCCGCCGGGCGCTCCGCGTACAGGCCGCGGTAGTCGCTGATCCGGTGGAGCGGCTTGGTCCGGGCGACCAGGGCGGCCACGGCGAAGGCGCCGAGGTTCACGGCGGCGTACATGAGGGCGTAGGCGAGCGTGGTGCCGATCTGGTCGCGCTCGGAGTAGGCGGCCGATGCGATCGGGACCAGCAGGTAGCCGGCCTGGCCGACCGAGGACCAGGCGAGCAGCCGTACGGCGCTGTGGGTGCGGTCGGCGGACTGGCGCAGCGCGGCGGCGTTGCCGAGGGTCATGGTGAGGGCGGCCAGTACGGCCAGCGCCGGGCCCCAGATGGCGGAGTACGCCGGGAAGGCGATCACCGTGACGAGGATGAGTCCGGTGAAGCCGACGGCCTTGCCGATCACCGAGAGGTAGCCGGCGATGGGCAGGGGGGCGCCGACGTAGGTGTCGGGGACCCAGAAGTGGAACGGGACGGCCGCGGTCTTGAAGGCGAACCCGACGAGGGTGAGCGCGACGCCGGCCATGGCGAGGGTGTCGAGCCGGCCGGGGACGTGTTCGAGGCGGTCGGCGACCTGGGTGAGGTGCAGGGAGCCGGTGGCGGCGTAGACGAAGCTGACGCCCATCAGCGACACGGCGGTGGCGGTGACGGAGGAGAGGAAGAACTTGAGGGCGGCCTCGGAGGAGAGCCGGTCGCCGCGGCGCATGCCGACGAGGGCGAAGGCGGGCAGCGAGGCCACCTCGAGGGCGACGATCAGGGTGGCGAGGTCGCGGGAGGCGGGCAGCAGGGCCGCGCCGGCGGCGGAGGAGAGCAGCAGGAACCAGTACTCGCCGGCGGGCATGCGCGTGTCGCGGACGGCGGTGACCGACATCAGGGCGGTGACCAGGGCGCCGGCCAGGACCAGGAACTGCACGACGAGCGCGAAGTGGTCGGCGGTGTAGCTGCAGGCGGCCGGGTCGCCGGTGAGGCAGAAGGTGCTGCGGTCGCCGGCGCGCAGCGGCAGCAGGGCGGCGGTCGCGACGGCGAGGCCGGCGACGGAGATCCAGCCGAGGGCGGGCTTGGCGCGCTCGGACACGAACAGGTCGGCGATCAGGACGACCAGGGCGACGGCGGCGGGAAGGACGACGGGCGTGATGGCGAGCCAGTCGACGGACTGGACGAGGCTGGGGGTGTCGGCGGCGAGGACCGCGAGGGCCGTCATGCGTTGCCTCCTGCGAGGAGCTTCTGGACGGCCGGGTCGGTGAGGCCGAGGAGGACCGCGGGCCACAGGCCGGCGAGGACGGTGAGGGCGACGAGCGGGGTCCAGGCGGCGAACTCGTAGCGCTGGATGTCCGCGACGGCGAGCTCCGGGCCGGCCTTGGGGTCGCCCATGCAGACGCGTCGTACGACGATCAGCAGGTAGGCGGCGGTGAGCAGGGTGCCGAACGCGCCGAGGGCCGTGTAGGTGAGGAAGGCGGGGCGCGACAGCCCGTCGGCGGGGGCGAACGCGCCGAAGAGGGCCAGCATCTCGCCCCAGAAGCCGGCCAGGCCGGGAAGGCCGAGGGAGGCGACGGCGGCGAAGGCGAGGAGGGCGCCCAGGCGGGGGGCGCGGCCGTAGAGGGCGGCGCCGGTGGCCCCGGCGAGGGTGTCGAGGTCGGCGGTGCCGTAGCGGTCCTTGAGGGCGCCGACCAGGAAGAAGAGCAGGCCGGTGATCAGGCCGTGGGCGATGTTGGCGAAGAGCGCGCCGTTGACGCCGGTGGGGGTCATGGACGCGATGCCGAGGAGCACGAAGCCCATGTGGCCGACCGACGAGTACGCGATCAGGCGCTTGAGGTCGCCCTTGCTGCCCTTGCGGGCCAGGGCGAGGCAGGCCAGCGATCCGTAGACGATGCCGATGGCGGCGAGCGCGCCGAGGTAAGGGGCGAAGGTGGCCATGCCGTCGGGGGTGGCGGGCAGCAGGATGCGGACGAACCCGTACGTGCCCATCTTGAGCAGGACGCCGGCGAGCAGGACGGAGCCGACGGTGGGGGCAGCGGTGTGGGCGTCCGGGAGCCAGCTGTGCAGGGGCCACATCGGGGTCTTCACGGCGAGGCCGATGCCGATGGCGAGGACGGCCAGGAGCTGGGTGGTGTGGGTCAGTCCCCGGCCGTTGTCAGTGGCGAGTGCCACCATGTCGAAGGTGCCGCTCTTCAGTCCGATGAGCAGCAGTCCGAGCAGCATGACGACGGAGCCGAGGAGCGTGTAGAGGATGAACTTCCAGGCGGCGGCCTGCCGCTGAGCGCCGCCCCAGCGGGCGATGAGGAAGTACATCGGGATGAGGACCATCTCGAAGGCGAGGAAGAAGAGCAGCAGGTCGAGGACGGCGAAGGTCGCGAGGGTGCCGGACTCGAGGACGAGCAGCAGTGCGACGAAGGCCTTCGGGGAGGGGCCTTCGGGGAGCTTGAAGTAGCTGTAGAGCGCGCACAGGAAGAACAGCAGCGCGGTCATCAGGAGGAGGGGGAGCGAGATGCCGTCGATGCCGAGGTGGATCCGGACGTTCAGCGCCTGGATCCAGCTGATGTCCGTCGTCGCCTGGAAGCGGGACGGGGCGTCGTGGTCGAAGCCCAGGGTGAGGGCGATCGCCGCGGCGAGGATCACGCCGGTCACGGTCACGCCGTGGCGGAGCACGGCCTGTTCGGGGCTGCGGCCCTTGAGTCCGGGCGGGGGCGGCAGGAGCGCCGCGGCCGCGCCGAGGAGCGGTGCGGCCACGATGAACGCCAGAAGGAACTGCATCACGGACGGGCTGATATCAATCACGGCTGACTCACGGCTCACGATCCGGCGTTGACGTTGGCGAGGACGGCGGTGGCGATCGCCAGGACCACGGCGCCGGCGAGCAGGGCGCTCAGGTAGCTCTGCACGTTGCCGGTCTGGGCGCGGCGTACGAGGCTGCCGAGCAGCCGGGTGCCGCTGCCCGCACCGCGGACGTACGTGTCGACGACCTCGCGGTCGAGGAAGCGGACCAGGCCGGCGGCAGCGCGCACAGGGCGGACGAACAGCCGGTCGTAGACGGCGTCGAGGTGGAAGCCGTCGGCCGCGTGGCGGTGCAGCGGGCCGAGGAACGCCTTGCCGGGGTCGGGGGCGGAGCCGGCCGGGACGGCGGGGTGGTCGTGGGTGACCTCGGATACCTCGGGGGTCTCGGCGGCGGACTCCGCGGCGGCGGCCGAGGCGGAAGTGCCGGCTCCGTACCCGGCTGCGACGGCCTTGACCGTGGCGCGCTGCCACAGGGCGTAGGTGAGCAGCGCTCCGACGACGGCGGCGCCGGTACCCAGGAGCGAGGTGGTGAGGGTCGGGGTGAGTTCCTTGCCGTCGAACCAGTCGGCGAGGGGGCCCGCCGCGAGGCCGAAGGCGATGGACGGGATCGCCAGCAGCCACAGCACGCCGGTCATGGCGAGGGGCTCCTTGCCGTGGTCGGGGGCGGCGGCGCCCCGGCCGCGGAAGGCCATCAGCCACAGCCGGGTGGCGTAGGCGGCGGTGAGCAGGGCGGTCAGCAGGCCGGCGGCCAGGACCAGCCAGCCGGCGGCGCCGGGGGCGGACTCCGAGTGGCCGGTGGCGGTGTGCTCGGCGGCGACGAGGACGGCTTCCTTGGAGAAGAAGCCGGCGAACGGCGGGATCGCGGCGAGCGCGAGCAGCGCGATCGTCATCGTCCAGAAGGCGTCGGGGATGCGCTTGGCCAGGCCGTCCATTCGGGACATGGCGGCCAGGGAGTTCGTCCCGGCGGCGTGGATGATCACGCCCGCACCGAGGAACAGGAGCGCCTTGAAGGCGCCGTGGGACAGGAGGTGGAAGACGGCGGCGCCGCGGTCGCCGACGGCCAGGGCGCCGGTCATGTAGCCGAGCTGGCCGACCGTGGAGTAGGCGAGCACCCGCTTGATGTCGTCCTGGGCCAGGGCGGCGAGGGCGGAGCCGACCATCGTGACGGCCGCCATGACGGCCATGACCACCAGCGCGGCGCGGGACGCCGCGAAGACGGGGAGGAGGCGGGCGATGAAGTAGACACCGGCGGCGACCATCGTCGCGGCGTGGATCAGCGCGGAGACCGGGGTGGGGCCCGCCATGGCGTCCGGAAGCCAGGTGTGCAACGGGAACTGCGCGGACTTGCCCGCGACACCGGCGAGCAGCAGCAGCGCGATCAGCGTCGGGTGGTCGAGCCCGCCCGCGGCGACGGACCCCAGGATCTTGGTGATCCGGAAGGAGCCGGCGTCGGCGGCGAGCGCGAACAGGCCGATCAGGAAGGGGACGTCGCCGAGCTTGGTGACGAGGAAGGCCTTCAGGGAGGCGGAGCGGGCCGCCTCGGTCTCCCAGTAGTGGCCGACGAGGAAGTACGAGCAGATGCCCATGACCTCCCAGCCGACCAGCAGCACCATCAGGTCGCCGGAGTAGACGACGAGCAGCATGGCGGAGGTGAACAGTGAGACCAGAGCGGCATACGACGGGTAGCGCGGGTCTTCGCGCAGGTACGCCGTCGAGTAGAGCTGTACGCAGGTGGCGACGATCCCGACCAGGACGGCGACCAGCACGGCGAAGCCGTCCAGGTGGAGCGAGAGCTCGATCGGCACCGAACCCGTCGGGGTCAGTTCGGTCGCGGTGTCGATCGCCGTGCCGCCGCCGTGCCGGATGGCGACGAGCACGGCCAGTACGGCGGCGCCGAGCGTCGGCAGGATCGCGAGCGGCCGGACGAAGCCGGGGGCGGTGCGGCCGAAGAGCAGTCCCGCGACCGCGCCCAGGAAGGGCAGGAGGGGGACCAGGACGGCGAGGGTCGTCGTGCTCACGCGGTGACCTCGCTCCGGTTGTTCGCGGTGGCCGGGGTGTTCGGGGTGTTCGGGGCGGGCTCGTGGCCCTCGGCGGTGTCGCGGAGCCGGTCGACGTCCGAGGTGCCCCGGTTGCGGTACACCATCAGCACGATCGCGAGGCCGATGCCGATCTCGGCGGCGGCGATGGCGATGGTGAAGAGGGTGAGGGCCTGGCCGGCGTGCAGGGTGTCGCGGAGCCAGACGTCGAAGGCCACCAGGTTGAGGTTGACGGCGTTGAGCATCAGCTCGACGGACATCAGGACCAGGATGGCGTTGCGGCGGGCGAGTACTCCGTAAAGGCCCGTGCAGAAGAGCAGCGCCGCGAGCACGGCGGGGTAGGCGAGGTGCATCAGCGCTGCCCCTTGTCACTGGTGGCGCCGTCTTCGGCGGGACTGTTCCTGCGGGACAGCACGATGGCACCGATCAGGGCGGCGAGGAGGAGGACGGAGAGCGCTTCGAAGGGCAGCACCCAGTGCTGGAAGAGGATCTCGCCGGAGACCTTCGTGGAGCCCTGGACCGGGCCGTCGAGGTCGATCCAGGTCGTGCGGAAGGCGTCGACGACGACCCAGACGAGCGAGACGGCCGCGACGACGGCGACGCAGAGCGCAATCCAGCGGTTGCCGGAGTCGGCGTCCGGGGAGCGGCCGATGGGGGCCTTGGTGAGCATCAGCCCGAAGAGGAGGAGGACGACGACGGAGCCGAGGTAGATCAGGACCTGGACCCAGGCGATGAACTCGGCGGTCAGCAGCAGGTACTCGACGGCGATGCCGCCGAGCGCGACGACCAGCCAGAGGGCGGCGTGCACGAGCTGCTTGGTGGTGACCGTGACGAGGGCCGCGCCGAGGGTGGCGAGGCCGACGAGGACGAAGGCGATCTCGACGCCGGTCGGGGAGAGGAAGCCCGGGCCTCCGGCAGCGGCGAGAGTGGCGGCGGGGGTCACGCGTCTCCCTCCGGGGTGGTCGGCGGCTGGGTGGCAGCGGCTTCGGCTTCGCTGGCGGCTTCGGCTTCGGCGGCAGCGGCGGCTGCCGCGGCGGCTTCGGCCTTCTCGACGGCCTTGCGGGCGGCGGCGATCTCCTTGGGCTCCTCGGCGGCCGGGTCCAGGGCGGGCGGAGCCGGGACGGTCCACATCCATTCGCGGAGCTTGTCGCGCTCGTGCGTCAGGTCGTGGATGTCGGTCTCCGCGTACTCGAACTCCGGCGACCAGAAGAGGGCGTCGAAGGGGCACACCTCGATGCAGATGCCGCAGTACATGCAGAGGGAGAAGTCGATGGCGAAGCGGTCGAGGACGTTGCGGCTGCGCTCGCGGCCACCGGGCGCGGCGGCCGGGATCGTCTCCTTGTGGGAGTCGATGTAGATGCACCAGTCGGGGCACTCACGGGCACACAGCATGCAGACCGTGCAGTTCTCCTCGAACAGCCCGATGACCCCGCGGCTACGCGGCGGGAGCTGGGGCTGGACGTCCGGGTACTGGGCCGTGTGCGAGCGCTTCGTCATCGTGCGGAGCGTGACGGCCAGGCCCTTGGCCAGGCCGGATCCGGGGATGGGCATTACTGGATCGCCACCTTCACGATGCCGGTGAGCGCGATCTGGGCGAGCGCGAGCGGGATGAGTGTGGTCCAGGCGAGCTTCTGGAGCTGGTCCTCGCGCAGCCGGGGGTAGGTCACGCGGAGCCAGATCACGAGGAAGGCCAGGACCGCGGTCTTGAGCAGGGTCCAGACCCAGCCGAGGCCGTCGGCGCCGAAGGGGCCCTGCCAGCCGCCGAGGAAGAGGACGGTGGTGAGGGCGCAGAGGACGACGATGCCGGCGTACTCGGCGAGCAGGAACAGGGCGAAGCGCAGGCCGGTGTACTCCGTGTACGCGCCGAAGATGATCTCGGAGTCGGCGACGGGCATGTCGAAGGGGGGCCGCTGCAGTTCGGCGAGGCCGGCGGTGAAGAAGACGAGTGCGCCGACGATCTGCCAGGGCAGCCACCACCACTGGAAGCCCTCGACGATGCCGGGGAGGGAGACCGTCCCGGCCGCCATCGCCACCGAGGCGGCGGCGAGCAGCATGGGCAGCTCGTAGGCGAGCAGCTGGGCGGCGGTGCGCAGGCCGCCGAGCAGGGAGAACTTGTTCGCGGACGCCCAGCCGGCCATGAGCGAGCCGAGGACTCCGACGCCCATGACGGCGAGCACGAAGAACACGCCGGCGTCGATGACCTGGCCGACCGCGCCCTCGCCCGGGCCGATCGGGATCGCGAGGAGGACGAGGAGGTACGGGAGCAGGGCGACGGCGGGGGCGAGCTGGAAGATCCGGCGGTCGGCGTTGGCCGGGACGATGTCTTCCTTCTGCGCGAACTTCACGCCGTCGGCGACGAGCTGGGCCCAGCCGTGGAAGCCGCCGGCGTACATCGGGCCGAGGCGGCCCTGCATGTGCGCCATCACCTTGTGCTCGGTCTGCCCGACGACGAGCGGGAGCACGAGGAAGACGGCGAAGACGACGATGAGTCGCAGGGCGACGTCGAGGACGTCGTTCACGCGTCGCCTCCGTTTGTGTCAGGAGTTTCGGGGGTTACGGGTGGTGCGGGAGTTTCGCGTGTTGCGGGAGTTTCGCGGGAGGCCGGGGTGCCGGGGCGGCCGGCAGGGGTGCGGCCGGCTTCCGGGCCTCGGGGGTTGGGCTGATCCGGGGTCTCCGGGGCAGCGGGGGTGTCCGGGGCAGCGGGGGTGTCCGGGGCTGCCGGAGTAGCCGGGGCTGCCGGGCCTGCCGGAGTGGTCGGGACCGCCGGAGTGGTCGGGACCGCCGGAGTAGCCGGGCCCGCGGGAGTCGCCGGACCTGCCGGAGTAGCCGGGACCGCTGGAGTAGCCGGGCCTGCGGCGTCTGCCCGGGCTGCCGGGGGCTGTGGTTCGTCGAAGGCGGGCTTCGGGTTGTGCCAGGGGGCGTCCGAGCTGGTTCCCGTCGGGCGGGCCCCGGGCATGGGCGCCTCGCCCCCGGCCGGGGTTTCCGGGGTGGTCGGCGTGGCCTGGCTGGCCGAGCCTTCCGATGCCGAGCGGGTGCGGCGGGGCGGGCGGGCCGGGGAGTCGGGGCCGGCACCGGGTGCCGGGGTTTCCGGCGTGGTCGGCGCGGCCTGGGTGGCCGAGCCCTCGGCGACCGAGCGGGTGCGGCGGACCGGGGCACCCTCGCGCGGGGTGCGCGCGGCGGCGCCCGCCGCGCCCGCAGCGCGCGGGGTGCGGGCCGGGCGGGCGGGGGCCGGCGGGAGCTGGCCCTTCATCGGGCCCCAGTCGTTGGGGTCCGGGACGCCCGGCGGAAGCATCTGGCGGCGCTTCGGCGCGTCCGGATCGTGGGCCTCGCCCGGCTCCTTGGCACCGGGCCAGGCCTTGGCGACGCGCGCGGCCAGGACGAAGTCCTTGCGCAGCGGATGTCCTTCGAAGTTCTCCGGAAGGAGCAGGTGGACGAGGTGCGGGTGGTCCGTGAAGACGACCCCGAACATCTCGTACGTCTCGCGCTCGTGCCACTCGGCTCCCGCGTACACGGCGACGGCCGACGGCAGGGAGGGTGCGGAGTGCGGGACCGTCGTGCGCAGCAGGAGCCGGCGTACGCGGCGGTTCTCCAGCGCGACCACGTGCGCGCAGATCCTGAAGCCGGTGCCCGGCTCGTCCACCGCGCTCAGCCAGTCGAAGTACGTGCAGCCCAGCTTGCCCCGGGCGATCTCGAGCGAGGAGACCCAGGAACCGACGGGCACGTCGACCGTCAGGACGTCGTACGCGTACGAGCCCACGGCCTCCTCACCGAAGACCGCCGGCGCCGCGTCGGGAAGGGTGTCGTAGAGGTTCACGCGCCGCTCCCGGGGGTCGGCGGGGCCGTGACCAGGCCGCTCGTGAGCTGTCCGACGGAGGGGCCGGACTCATAGCGGTCCGCGAGCGACTCGCGAGCGATCTTCTCCTGGAGCTTGAGGATCCCCTGGAGCAGCGCCTCCGGGCGCGGCGGGCAGCCGGGTACGTAGACGTCGACCGGGATGATCTGGTCGACGCCCTTCGTCACCGAATACGAGTCCCAGTACGGGCCGCCGCAGTTGGAGCAGGCGCCGAAGGAGATGACGTACTTCGGCTCCGGCATCTGCTCGTAGAGCCGCTTCACGGCGGGCGCCATCTTGTCGGTGACCGTGCCCGAGACGATCATCAGGTCGGCCTGCCGGGGCCCGGGCGCGAAGGGGATCACGCCGAGCCGGATGAAATCGTGGCGGGCCATCGAAGCGGCGATGAACTCGATGGCGCAGCAGGCCAGGCCGAAGTTGAAGACCCACAGGCTGTACCGGCGGCCCCAGTTCAGGACCACCTTCATCGGCTCCGGGGCGAGGCGGGAGAGCACGCCCAGCCGCTTGGGTTCCGGGAGCATGACGCCCTCGGTCGGTGTCACAGCCGGTGTCACGTCCATTCGAGGACGCCCTTCTTGTACGCATAGAGCAGGCCGACGGCCAGGAAGCCCAGGAAGATGAACATCTCCACCAGGGTCGTGGCGCCGTAACCGGCGGCGGCGAACACCGTCGCCCACGGGAACAGGAAGATCGAGTCGACGGCGAAGATGACGTAGAGGAACGCGTAGACGTAGTAGCGGACCTGGGTGTGCGCCCAGCCCTCACCGACGGGGTCCACGCCGCATTCGTACGTCAGCAGCTTCTCGGGGGTCGGGACCGCGGGCCGGAGCAAGCGGCCTGCACCGAAGGCCACGGCCACGAAGAGCACACCGAGGAGCGCCAGCAGACCGACGACCGAATAACTCCGGAAGTAGTCCGCCGCGAGCACGGTTACGGTCGATACCGTTGGTTCGGGCACGTCCGTTCCTCGCTCCTCGGTCACTGTCGACGATCTGGTACAGGCGGGAGTCTAGGGCCTGCCTCACACGAGGTGGGGTTATCCCCCGTTCACAGCACCCCGGCCACCCCATGGCGCCGGAGTACGGCCCTTGGCAGGCTGTGCCGCATGACCACGAGCCATGACCTCCCCGACAACGACCGGCCGCCTCCCGTCCGGGCCGTCTTCAGCGCCGTGACGTGGAAGGAGATCGCCTATCTGGTGAGCAACCTGCCGCTGGCGGCGGTCGGTTTCCTGTACGCGGTTGTCATGGTCGTGAGCACGGGCGGTCTGTCCGTGACCGCTGTCGGACTTCCCCTGCTCGCATGTGGTCTTTGGTTGTCTCGGCAGTTGGGACGGCTGGACCGGGCACGGGCCCGGGCGCTCTTGGGCGTACGGGTGGACGAGCCGACGCCGATTCCCGGCCCGCGGCGGGCCGGCGGGTTCTTCCCCTGGCTGTGGACGAGCATCAAGGACCCGGTCGGCTGGCGGACGGTGCTGTACCAGCTGATCCGGCTGCCCTGGGGAGTGCTCACCTTCACGGTAGCGCTGGCGGGGCTGTTCGTGCTGTGGCCGGTGCTGCCGTACGTGGTGCGGCTGCTGGCGAACGCGGACCGGGGGATGGTGCGGGGGCTGTTGTCCCCCTCGGACGACCTGGAACGGCGGATCGCGGAGCTGGAGTCGGACCGGGGCGTGGTGGTCGACACGGCAGCGGCCGACCTGCGGCGGATCGAACGGGATCTGCACGACGGGGCGCAGGCGCGGCTGGTGGCCCTGGCCATGGGGCTGGGCCTGGCGAAGGAGAAGCTGCTGGAGGACCCGGAGGGCGCGGCGGCGATGGTCGACGAGGCCCACGGGGAGGTGAAGCTGGCGCTCCAGGAGCTGCGGGACCTCGCGCGCGGGATCCATCCGGCGGTGCTGACCGACCGGGGGCTGGACGCGGCGCTGTCGTCGGTGGCGGCGCGGTGCGTGGTGCCGGTGAAGGTGGCGGTGGACCTGCCGGCGCGGCCGGCGGAGGCGATCGAGGGGATCGCGTACTTCGTGGTGTCGGAGCTGCTGCAGAACGTGAGCAAGCACGCGGGGCCGGGGGCGCGGAGCGCGGGCGTGGAGGTGTGGCGGGCCGGGGACCGGCTGCTGATCCGGGTGTCGGACGACGGGCGCGGGGGTGCGGATGCCGGCCGGGGGTCGGGGTTGGCGGGGCTCGCGGAGCGGCTGGGGGCGGTGGACGGGGTGTTCGTCGTGGAGTCGCCGGAGGGGGCGGGGACGGTGGTGACGGCGGAGTTGCCGTGGCGGGGGCGGGGGTAGCTGCGCTGCGGGGCGCTGGTGGTGGATCGGGATCTCCGTCCGGGTGGACGGGGGTCCCGTTTTCGTGTCCTGGGGGGCGGGGGCCGCCTTGGTGTCCGGGTGCAGCGCCGCTGCCGGGGCTCCGCGCCGGGCCCCGCGCCTCAAACGCCGGCGGGGCTGGATAGGCCGGTCCTCGGCCGGACGGGGGATCGGGCTCCACTGAGCGTGTCCGGGTGCAGCGCCGCTGCCGGGGCTCCGCGCCGGGCCCCGCGCCTCAAACGCCGGCGGGGCTGGATAGGCCGGTCCTCGGCCAGGCGGGATCGGGCTCCACTGAGCGTGTACGGGTGCAGCGCCGCTGCCGGGGGCTCCGCCCCGGGCCCCGCGCCTCAAACGCCGGCGGGGCTGGATAGGCCGGTCCTCGGCCAGGCGGGATCGGGATCCACTGAGCGTGTACGGGTGCAGCGCCGCTGCCGGGGCTCCGCCCCGGGCCCCGCGCCTCAAACGCCGGCGGGGCTGGATGTGCCGGTCCTCGGCCAGAGGGGGCGGGACGACGGTGGAGGGGGCGGTGCGAGGTGGATGTGTCCGCGGCTGGAGGGGGTGGGGTGGGGTTAACCCCCCGGTGGGGACGCCGATGGGCCGGATGG
Source organism: Streptomyces sp. NPDC048349 (assembly GCF_040651925.1). Classification (NCBI taxonomy): domain Bacteria; kingdom Bacillati; phylum Actinomycetota; class Actinomycetes; order Kitasatosporales; family Streptomycetaceae; genus Streptomyces; species Streptomyces sp. NPDC048349. The sequence continues at coordinate 152,579 of NZ_JBEZLA010000002.1, forward strand.
ATCGGGGGGTGGGGCGACGGGAGGGTGGAGGGGTGGCGCGGACAGCGGGAAGGGTGGGTCGGAGATGGTCGACGGTATGGGCACGGGGACGGGTAGGGGCGCGGGTACGGGTACGGGTGGGGGCTTCGTGGCTGTGGTGCGGGCTCCTGTGGCGGGGCGGACCTGGCGCGAGTTCGGGTTCCTGCTGATCGGGCTGCCGCTGAGCGTCCTGTACTTCTCGCTCGTCCTCGCCGGGCTGAGCGTCGGCGCCGGGCTGCTCGTCACCTTCCTCGGGGTGCCGGTCCTCGCCGGGGTGCTCGCCATGTCCCGCGGGTTCGGCCGGCTGGAGCGGACCCGGGTGCGCGTCCTGCTCGCGGCCGACATCGCCGATCCGGCGCCGGTCCGGGGACGCAAGCCCGGGGCCGCCTCCGCCATGGGGGCGCTGCTCAGGAGCGGGAGCGCCTGGCGGCACGTGCTGTACTGCCTGATCCACTTCCCGTGGGGCGTCTTCTCCTTCACGGTGGCGCTGGTGTTCTGGGCGTCCGGGTGGGCCTACCTGCTGTATCCGCTCTGGTTCTGGGTCTTCCCGGCCTACACCGACCAGCCCGGACTCCAGCTCTTCCAGAACGGCGACTACGCCTTCTACCTCGACTCCCCCGCCGAGATCGCCCTGACCTGCCTGGTCGGGCTGGCCTTCACCCTCGCCACGCCGTGGGTGCTGCGGGCTCTGACGACCGTCGACCGGGTGCTGGTGGGCGGGCTGCTGGGGCCGTCCCGGCTGGCCACCCGGGTGACCGAGCTGGAGTCCGACCGCGGGGTGGTCGTGGACACCGCGGCGGCCGACCTGCGACGCATCGAGCGCGATCTGCACGACGGGGCGCAGGCCCGGCTGGCGGCCCTGGCGATGGGCCTGGGGCTGGCGAAAGAGAAGGCGACCGAGGACCCGCGGGCGGCGGCCCGGCTCGTGGACGAGGCCCACGGCGAGGTGAAGATCGCCCTCCAGGAGCTGCGCGATCTGGCCCGCGGCATCCACCCGGCGGTGCTGACCGACCGGGGGCTGGACGCGGCGCTGTCCTCGGTGGCCGCGCGGTGTGCCGTTCCGGTACGGGTGACCGTGGACCTCCCGGCCCGGCCGACGGCGGCGATCGAGGGGATCGCGTACTTCACGGTCTCGGAGCTGCTGCGGAACATCGGGAAGCACGCGCGGGCCCGCGCGGCGAGCGTGGAGGTGTGGAAATCCGGGGAGCGGCTGCTGATCCAGGTCGCCGACGACGGCCGGGGCGGGGCCGGTGTCGCGGAGGGGTCCGGTCTGGCGGGGCTCGCCGAGCGGCTGAACGCCGTGGACGGGATCCTGGTCGTCGACTCCCCCGCGGGGGTGGGAACGACGGTGACCGCCGAGCTCCCGTGGCAGGTCTGAGCCGCTGACGCTCACCCCGGGTCACCGGGGCCGGCACGAGCGGGGAGCCCGTTCCCCATCCGGCCCCCGCCGCTCCCCCACGCCCCGCCCCGGGCCCCACGCCTCCCGCCCACGCCCTACGCACCGCGGGCGAAAACTTCCCCCGTGCGCCCCGCGTTGTCCCGGCTCAGCCTGGATCCGGCCTCGAGGCTGGGATGCTTGGCTGAGTCAGGGAGTGCGGATGAGTGGACGCGGGAGCTGCTGAATCGTGGAAGACAGGGTGCGGGTGGTCATCGCCGAGGATTCGGTGCTGCTGCGGGAGGGCCTGACCCGGCTGCTGACCGACCGGGGGCATGACGTCGTGGCGGGCGTCGGGGACGCGGAAGCCCTGATCAAGACCGTGTCGGACCTGGCGGCGCAGGACGAGCTGCCGGACGTGGTGGTGGCCGACGTACGGATGCCGCCGACGCACACCGACGAGGGCGTACGGGCCGCCGTACGGTTGCGCCGCGAGTACCCCGGCGTCGGGGTGCTCGTGCTGTCGCAGTACGTGGAGGAGCAGTACGCCACCGAACTGCTGGCCGGTTCCAGCACCGGAGTGGGGTACCTGCTCAAGGACCGGGTGGCCGAGGTGCGCGAGTTCCTGGACGCGGTGGTGCGGGTGGCCCGGGGCGGGACCGCCCTGGACCCCGAGGTCGTCGCCCAGCTGCTCGGCCGCAGCCGGAAGCAGGACGTGCTGGCGGGGCTGACGCCGCGCGAGCGCGAGGTACTGGGCCTGATGGCCGAAGGACGCACGAATTCCGCCGTGGCGAAGCAGCTGGTCGTGAGCGACGGAGCCGTGGAGAAGCACGTCAGCAACATCTTCATGAAGTTGGGCCTGTCGCCGAGTGACGGGGATCACCGGCGTGTACTGGCCGTTCTCACCTATCTGAAATCTTGATCGACTGACACTCTGTCAGATACGGCATACCGGTCGGGTCGTCTCGAAGGGCGGTCCAACGGTCCAGAATGTGGCCGCCCCCGGAGACCTGACCGACGTAGGGTTGGTTCTGGGGGGCCACGCCTCGAAGGAGGTCCAGTTCAGTGACCAGCCAGGTCAGTAGCCCAGCCGAGCAGGCCGACGGGGCCGGGGGTGCGGTTGTCGCAGGGCAGCGCACCCCGGCGAGCCCGGGAGGCAAGGAAGTACGGCGTCTCGATCGTGTGATCATCCGATTCGCGGGTGACTCCGGTGACGGTATGCAACTCACCGGCGACCGGTTCACCTCGGAGACGGCGTCGTTCGGCAACGACCTCTCGACGCTCCCGAACTTCCCCGCCGAGATCCGCGCCCCCGCCGGAACCCTGCCGGGCGTGTCCTCCTTCCAGCTGCACTTCGCCGACCACGACATCCTCACGCCCGGGGACGCCCCGAACGTGCTGGTCGCGATGAACCCGGCCGCCCTGAAGGCGAACATCGGCGACGTGCCGCGCGGCGCGGAGATCATCATCAACACGGATGAGTTCACCAAGCGCCCCATGGCCAAGGTCGGCTACCAGACCTCCCCGCTCGAGGACGGCTCGCTGGCCGCCTACAACCTCCACCCCGTCCCGCTGACCACCCTGACCGTCGAGGCGCTGAAGGACTTCGGACTCTCCCGCAAGGAAGCCGAGCGCAGCAAGAACATGTTCGCGCTGGGGCTGCTGTCCTGGATGTACCACCGGCCGACGGAGGGGACGGAGGCCTTCCTGCGGCAGAAGTTCGCGAAGAAGCCGGAGATCGCCGAGGCGAACGTGGCCGCGTTCCGCGCGGGCTGGAACTTCGGGGAGACGACGGAGGACTTCGCGGTCTCCTACGAGGTCGCCCCGGCCACCCGGGCCTTCCCCACCGGCACCTACCGCAACATCTCGGGGAACCTGGCCCTGTCCTACGGCCTGATCGCGGCGAGCCGGCAGGCGGACCTGCCGCTCTACCTGGGCTCCTACCCGATCACCCCGGCTTCGGACATCCTGCACGAGCTGAGCAAGCACAAGAACTTCGGCGTGCGGACCTTCCAGGCCGAGGACGAGATCGCGGGCATCGGCGCGGCGCTGGGTGCCGCGTTCGGCGGGGCCCTGGGCGTGACGACGACCTCCGGCCCCGGCGTGGCCCTGAAGTCGGAGACGATCGGTCTGGCCGTCTCCCTCGAGCTGCCGCTGCTGATCGTGGACATCCAGCGCGGCGGCCCCTCCACGGGCCTGCCGACCAAGACGGAACAGGCCGACCTGCTCCAGGCCATGTACGGGCGCAACGGCGAGGCCCCGGTGCCGATCGTCGCCCCGCGCACCCCGGCGGACTGCTTCGACGCCGCCCTGGACGCGGCCCGGATCGCACTCACCTACCGGACCCCGGTCTTCCTGCTCTCCGACGGCTACCTCGCCAACGGCTCCGAGCCCTGGCGGATCCCCGACATCGCGGACCTGCCCGACCTCACCGTCCAGTTCGCTTCCGGCCCCAACCACGAGCTGGCGGACGGCACCGAGGCGTTCTGGCCCTACAAGCGGGACCCCGAGACCCTGGCCCGCCCGTGGGCGGTCCCCGGCACGCCCGGTCTCGAGCACCGCATCGGCGGCATCGAGAAGCAGGACGGCACCGGCAACATCTCGTACGACCCCGCCAACCACGACCTCATGGTGCGCACCCGCCAGGCCAAGGTCGACGGCATCCGGGTCCCCGACCTGGAGGTCGACGATCCGGACGGGGCCCGCACCCTCGTCCTGGGCTGGGGCTCCACCTACGGCCCGATCACGGCCGCGGTCCGCAGGCTGCGCGCGGCCGGACACCCGATCGCGCAGGCACACCTGCGCCACCTCAACCCCTTCCCGAGGAATCTCGGCGAGGTCCTGGGGCGTTACGAGAAGGTAGTGGTGCCGGAGATGAACCTCGGGCAGCTCGCCACCCTGATCCGGGCGAAATACCTGGTCGACGCCCAGTCCTACAACCAGGTCAACGGAATGCCGTTCAAGGCGGAGCAGCTCGCGAAGGTTCTCGAGGAGGCCATCAATGACTGAGGTGACCGACGCCCCGACCCTGCTGTCCCTGGTCCCGAAGGCCGAGGCCGTGCAGTCGGCCAAGGACTTCAAGTCGGACCAGGAGGTCCGCTGGTGCCCCGGATGCGGTGACTACGCCGTCCTCGCGGCCGTGCAGGGCTTCATGCCCGAGCTCGGCCTCGCGAAGGAGAACATCGTCTTCGTCTCCGGCATCGGCTGCTCCTCCCGCTTCCCGTACTACATGAACACCTACGGGATGCACTCGATCCACGGCCGCGCCCCGGCCATCGCCACGGGCCTGGCCACCTCCCGCCGCGACCTGTCGGTCTGGGTCGTCACGGGCGACGGCGACGCGCTGTCCATCGGCGGGAACCACCTCATCCACGCCCTGCGGCGCAACGTCAACCTCAAGATCCTGCTCTTCAACAACCGGATCTACGGTCTGACGAAGGGGCAGTACTCCCCGACCTCCGAGGTCGGCAAGATCACCAAGTCGACCCCGATGGGCTCGCTGGACGCGCCCTTCAACCCGGTCTCGCTGGCGATCGGGGCCGAGGCCTCGTTCGTGGCCCGCACCGTCGACTCGGACCGCAAGCACCTCACCGAGGTGCTGCGCGCGGCCGCCGACCACCAGGGCACGGCGCTGGTGGAGATCTACCAGAACTGCAACATCTTCAACGACGGGGCCTTCGAGGTCCTGAAGGACAAGGACCAGGCCCAGGAAGCGGTGATCCGGCTGGAGCACGGGCAGCCGATCCGCTTCGGCAGCGACGGCCACAAGGGCGTCGTGCGCGATCCGGCCACCGGTGACCTCGAGGTCGTCACGGTGACGCCGGAGAACGAGTCGCGGATCCTGGTCCACGACGCGTACGGTGCCAGCCCGACCACGGCCTTCGCGCTCTCCCGGCTGGCCGACCCCGACACCCTCCACCACACGCCCATCGGTGTGTTCCGGAGTGTCGAGCGGCCGGTCTACGACACCCTGATGGCCGACCAGCTCGACACGGCCGTCGACCGCAAGGGCAAGGGCGACCTCGCCACCCTGCTGGCCGGCAACGACACCTGGACGGTCGTCGGCTGACCTCGCACGACGCACGGAGCGCAAGCCCGGATCCCTCTCGGGGGATCCGGGCTTCCTGCATGTGCGGAGCACGACGGGGGCCTCAGGAGCAGGGTGCCGGCGCCTTCCGGGCCGACGGCCGCCCCCGATCTCCAAGGCGACCGCCCCGGTCTCCAAGGCGACCGCCCCGGGTCTCCAAGGCGACCGCCCCGGTCTCCGAGGCGATTCCCGCCGCGCCGGCCTCCTGACGGCCGGCGCCGCCAGGGGTTTCCCCAGATGTCATGAGTATCTCCCGTTGACGGGCATGACATCTGGCCCCAGCGGCGCTACCGTCGAGAGGTTGGCTGAAAGTCGTACAGGAGGCCCCGTGAAGGCAGAGACCGACCAGCGCGCGGGTTTGTTCTACGGATTCGGCGCGTACGGGATGTGGGGGCTCGTCCCCCTCTTCTGGCCGCTGCTCCAGCCCTCGGGAGCCATCGAGATCCTGGCGCACCGCATGGTGTGGTCCCTGGCCGTGGTCGGGCTGGCGCTGCTCGCCCTGCGCCGCTGGGGCTGGATACGGGAGCTGCTGCGCGAGCCCCGCAAGCTAGGCCTGACCGCGCTCGCCGCCTCGGTGATCAGCGTGAACTGGGGCCTGTACATCTGGTCCGTCAACAACGGCCACGTCGTCGAGTCGAGCCTCGGCTACTTCATCAATCCGCTGGTCAGCATCGCGATGGGCGTGCTGGTGCTCGGCGAGCGGCTGCGCCGCGCGCAGTGGGTGGCGGTCGGCATCAGCTTCGTCGCGGTGCTCGTGCTCGCCATCGGCTACGGGCGGCCGCCGTGGATCTCGCTGGTCCTGGCCTGCTCCTTCGCGTCGTACGGGCTGATCAAGAAGAAGCTCAACATGGGCGGACTGGAGTCGCTGACGGCCGAGACCGCGGTGCTGTTCCTGCCGGCCCTCGGCTACCTGCTGTGGCTCGGGGCGCAGGGTCGGTCCACCTTCGCCTCGCAGGGCGCCGGACACTCGCTCCTGCTTGCCTCGACCGGGCTCGTCACCGCGATCCCGCTGGTGTTCTTCGGGGCGGCGGCGATCCGGGTCCCGCTGTCCACCCTCGGCCTGCTCCAGTACCTGGCCCCGGTGTTCCAGTTCGGGCTCGGCGTCCTCTACTTCCACGAGGCGATGCCGCCCGAGCGCTGGGTCGGGTTCTCCCTGGTGTGGGCCGCCCTCGCGCTCCTGACCTGGGACGCACTGCGCCGGGCTCGCCGCTCGCGGGCCGCGCTCGCCATGGCGGGGGCGGCCGTCGCCGCGCCGGCCCGCGAGCCCGCCTAGCCGCTCGTACCGCCCCCGCGCAGGGCCTGCTCGCAGCCCGTACCAGCGGGCACCCGGACCCCACGATCCCCGTTACGGAACCCCCGTAGCGGGGATCGTCCGTTTTCCGAACCGCCCTGACCGAATTGTGGTCTTGACGGACAGTCACACTCTCACTGACCATCGGGCTCGCACAGACGCACTATCGCTCACCTGCTCTATCCCCATAGTTCCGTCACATCCCCGCGGAATCCCGGAGCCCCCACATGAGCCTGTCCGTCTCCCGGCGCCTCGCCGCCGTGACCGCTTTCGCGGTCGCCGGCCTGTTCGCCGCCACCACTCCCGCCGCGTTGGCCGCCCCGACGGCGGTCGCCGCGGCGCCGACGCCGCCCGACATCCCGCTGGCCAACGTCAAGGCCCACCTCTCGCAGCTGTCGACGATCGCGGCCAACAACGGCGGCAACCGCGCCCACGGCCGCACCGGCTACAAGGCGTCGATCGACTACGTGAAGGCCAAGCTCGACGCGGCCGGCTTCACGACCACGCTGCAGACCTTCACCTCCAGCGGCGCGACCGGCTACAACCTGATCGCCGACTGGCCGGGCGGTGACCCGAACTCGGTCCTGATGGCAGGCGCGCACCTGGACTCGGTGTCCTCGGGCGCGGGCATCAACGACAACGGCTCCGGCAGCGCGGCCGTGCTCGAGACGGCCCTGGCCGTCTCCCGGGCCGGTCTCCAGCCGACGAAGCACCTGCGGTTCGGCTGGTGGGGTGCGGAGGAGCTGGGCCTGATCGGTTCGAAGTACTACGTCAACAACCTGCCGGCCACCGAGCGCGCGAAGTTCTCCGGGTACCTGAACTTCGACATGATCGGCTCGCCGAACCCGGGCTACTTCGTCTACGACGACGACCCGACCATCGAGCAGACCTTCAAGAACTACTTCACGGGCCTCGGGGTCCCGACGGAGATCGAGACCGAGGGCGACGGACGCTCGGACCACGCCTCCTTCAAGAACGTGGGCATCCCGGTCGGCGGCCTGTTCACCGGCGCCAGCAACACGAAGTCGACGGCCCAGGCGCAGAAGTGGGGCGGCACCGCCGGTCAGGCCTTCGACCGCTGCTACCACTCCTCCTGCGACAACACGGCGAACATCAACGACACCGCCCTGGACCGCAACTCGGACGCCGTCGCCTACGCGGTCTGGACCCTCGGGGCGGCCACCCCGGTCCCGCCGGGCCCGTCCTTCGAGAACACGGCGGACGTGAACATCCCGGACTCCCCCGGTGCCGCGGTGAACTCGCCGATCACGGTCTCCGGGGTCGCGGGCAACGCGCCCGCCACCACCAAGGTGGACGTGAACATCGTCCACACCTACCGCGGCGACCTGGTGGTCGACCTCGTCGCACCCGACGGCACCGTCTACAACCTGCACAACCGCAGCGGTGGCAGCGCGGACAACCTCGTCCAGTCCTACACGGTGAACGCCTCCGCCGAGGTGGCCAACGGGACGTGGAAGCTCCAGGTCAAGGACGTGGCCGCACAGGACGTCGGCTACATCAACAGCTGGAAGATCACTTTCTAGCGCTGTTGCCGGCCCTGGCCGTGCGAGGCGGGCTGCGGGTCCTGTATGTGGGCCCGCAGCTCTTCGGCGACCGCCCCGATGTCCGCGAGGCCCGTCTTCGCCGCTTCGACCAGGTCGCCCAGGACCTCGGGCGAGGGCAGCTGCTTGGCCCCGGCCACGCGCAGGTACGAGCGGGTCGCGGCGGCGGCGTAGAACTCGTTCATCGGGGACTCCAGCGCCGGGCAGACGGCGAGGGTGTGCAGAAACGCGGCGGCCCGCCACGCGGTGTCCGGGGCGGGCTGTTCGGGCACCAGGACGAGGTCGTTCTGGTGCCGGGCGACCGCGGCGGCCACCCCGGAGGGGTCCCATACGGCGGGATCGGACGGGAGATGGTGGGCCAGAGCGGTCCAGGCCCACTCCATGGTGATCTTCAATTGCCGAACCGCTCCTGGAAGTAGCCCCAGTGGTCGGCGAACTCCTCGATACCGGACAGGAAGTTCTTCCGGTCCTCGTCGAGTTCGCGTTCCGTGACCTCGGTGATCAGCGCGGTGACCGTCGTGCCCAACGCCGCCGCGCGCGCCTTCAGGCGTTCGTGGAACTCTTCGTCCAGGCGGATGGTGACGTGTCTCGACATGCCCAACACCGTACAGCGGCCCTGCTGTACGAAGGGCGGTAAAGCCGGAAGGGTGGGCAGGGACACAGTCCCCGCCCACCCTTCGGACGTGCGGATTATCGGGCGGAGTCGGCCGTCTTCACGAGCTGGTCCTTGGTGACCGCGCCGACGTAGACCTTGCCGTCGTCCGTGATCAGGGCATTGACCAGGCGGGTGGAGAAGATGCGGCCCTCGCCGAACTTCCCGGAGACCTTGCCCCCGAGGGAGTCCAGGAACTGCTTGGCCTCCTTCGGGGCGTTCTTGTCCGCCTCCAGGTCCTTCAGGCTCTTTCCGGCCCCGGTGTTGATCTGCGCCACCGTGGACCAGCCTTCGCCGAGGACCTTCACCTCGCCCTTGCCGTGCGCGCCGCCGGTGAGCGCGTCCAGGCCGGGGAAGGCCTCCAGCGCCTTGAACTCCTTGTCCGCGCCCTTGCCCTTGTCGTCCCCGTCCGCACCCTCGGTCACCTTGGCGCCCTTGGGCGGGGTGAACGTGAACGTGTCGGCGGACGGTTTGGTGAAGTCCACCTTGGTGAAGCCCGCGTCCACGATCGGCTTGCCGCCCTGGGAGGACAGCAGCTGCACGCGCAGCGGCACGCCGTTCTTGGCGTCGACCGCGATCTGGACCGAACCCACCGTGGAACCGGCCTGCTTGGGCTTGAGCACCAGCTGGTAGGCGTCCCGCCCGGCCACCTGCGCCGTGTCGCCCACACCGACCTCCGTGGTCGGGCCGGCGGCCTTCAGGACCTCCTCGGCCAGCTGCTGGGGCGAGGCGTCGAGCCGCCGGCCCGTCTTCTCGTGGCCCCCGGCGCCGGCGTTCTTCTCGTGGAAGACCTCGTTCGACTGGGAGGCGTAGCCCCACACGTCGTCGCCGTTGTGGATGAGGCTGTACTCGTCCTTGCCGTCCAGGAAGGTCAGCTTCTGGCGGTCCGGCCCGTCGGCGGCGACCCGGAAGGTGTGCGTACCGTTCGCCAGCTGCGCGATCTTGTCCTCCGGAGCGGCGGAACCGGCCGCGACGCCGCTGCCGCCGAGCAGACCGCCGGCGATCTTCGGCAGGCCCAGGTCGGTGCTGATCTTGGCGGTTCCCGACAGCTCCTGCACGTCCGAGGCGGCGATCTTCTCGATCAGCTGCTGTGCCGTCACCTTCGGCAGATCGGGTCCGCCGGCGTTGGCGAAGGCCGGGACCATCGCGACGGTCGCCGCGGCCACACCTGCCACCGCGACCGGTACGGCGTACCGGGCGACCTTGCGAGAAGTCTTCGTGTTCGCTGACATGTCAGTGCCCTGCCCTCTGTGTCGACGGCGGCGACCCCCGTGTCGCCGCGCTCACCCGATCTGGTGGGGTTTGATGACTCCATCTGACCAAAACGGGGGCCGGGAAGCGTCAGTCCCCGGACGCAACTGTGCGTACGACCGTGGGATGACACGCAACGGGCCCTGCTCCCCCGACCCGTAGGGGTCGACGGGACGCAAGGCCCGTTCCGGTCCGACGGGCCGTAAGGCCCGTTCCGATCCTGCCGTCACACGGCGGCTTCTAGCCCGCGCGGTGGACCACCGCGTCGCAGAGCTCCTCCAGCGCCGACTTCGCGAAGCACTCCGGCAGCGGCGCGAGGGCGGCCCGCGCGTCCTCCGCGTACCTGATGGTGTCGCGGCGGGCCTGCTCCAGCGCGGGGTGCGCCCGCAGCCGGGTGAGCACCTCGGCGTGGCGGGCGTCGTCCGTCAGGTCGCCGTCCAGGAGCGCCACGAGTTCCAGGTCCTCCGGCCGCCCGTCGCGGGCGGCCATCTCGCGCAGCCGCAGCACGGGCAGGGTCGGAATGCCCTCGCGCAGGTCGGTTCCGGGGGTCTTGCCGGACTCGTGCGCGTCGGAGGCGATGTCCAGGACGTCGTCGGCGAGCTGGAAGGCGGTGCCGAGCCGCTCGCCGTACTGGGTCAGGATGTCGACGACCGACTCGTCGGCGCCGGCCATCAGCGCACCGAAGCGGCCGGAGACGGCGATCAGCGAACCGGTCTTGCCGGCGATGACGTCGAGGTAGTGCTCGACCGGGTCGCGGCCGTCGCGCGGGCCGGCCGTCTCCAGGATCTGGCCGGTCACCAGGCGCTCGAAGGCCTCGGCCTGGATGCGTACGGCCTCCGGCCCGAGGTCGGCAAGGATGTGCGAGGCGCGGGCGAACAGGAAGTCACCCGTCAGGACGGCCACCGAGTTGCCCCAGCGGGTGTTGGCGCTCTCCACCCCCCGGCGTACGTCCGCCTCGTCCATGACGTCGTCGTGGTAGAGCGTCGCCAGGTGGGTCAGCTCCACGACCACCGCGGACGGCACGATTCCGGGCGCGTAGGGATCACCGAACCGGGACGCGAGCATCACCAGTAGCGGGCGGAAACGCTTGCCACCGGCCCGCACCAGGTGCTGGGCGGCCTCGGTGATGAAGGGGACTTCGCTCTTGGTGGCTTCCAGCAGACCCGCCTCGACGGCGGCCAGTCCGGCCTGGACATCGGTCTCAAGAGCCTGGTCCCGCACGCTCAGTCCGAACGGCCCGACGACGGTCACGAGGGGTACTCCTGTCTGCTGACGATCACGTTGACGATCACCTGGATTGTCGATGTGTCGCTGCCATCACTCAACCCAGCGTATCGGGTCCGTTTTCGATCACCGTGAGCGCCCGTCCGGTCCTCGCCCGCGCACCGCCCGAAGCACACCGGTATGTTCTTGAAGAGCCGGATCCACCGGAGAATACGCTTTGTCCACAACGTCGACCGACATGGAGGAACGCGCGGATCCGGAGGCCGGCCGGCCCCCGCCCCGCGGTGGCCGCGGGCCCGGCCGTGATGGCGCTCGCGCCCTGGCAGCGGCGTACGAGGCACCCCGTCCACTGAGGCCCATGGGGGCTGAGACCTGATGATCATCCGCACCGATTTCCCGTACGAGACCACCCGCGAGGACGTCCGGATCCCGATGCCCGACGGGGTCGAGCTCTACGCCCGGATCTGGCGCCCGGTGACCGAGGAGCCCGTACCGGCGCTGCTGGAGTACCTCCCGTACCGGCTCACCGACTGGACCGCGCCCCGCGACGGGCAGCGCCACCCCTGGTACGCCGGACACGGCTATGCCTCGGTCCGCGTGGACGTCCGCGGTCACGGGTGCAGCGCAGGCCGTCCGGGCGACGAGTACGACGCCCGCGAGCTGGCCGACGGGGCCGCGGTCGTCGAGTGGCTGGCGGCGCAGCCGTGGTGCACCGGGTCGGTGGGGATGTTCGGCATCGCGTGGGGAGGCTGCAACTCGCTCCAGATCGCCGCCCTGGCCCCCGGGCCCCTGAAGGCGATCGTCACGGTGTGCTCGACGGACGACCGCTACGACAACGACGTGCACTACATGGGCGGCTCCCTGCTGGCCGTGGACATGCACGCGCGGGCGGCCACCATGCTCGCCTTCGCCTCCTGCCCGCCGGACCCGCAGTACGTCGGCGACGGCTGGCGGGAGCAGTGGCTGGACCGGCTGGAATCGGTCGAACCGCTGATCCACACCTGGCTCTCCCACCAGACCCGCGACGGCTACTGGCGCCACGGCAGCGTCTGCGAGGACTACTCCGCGGTCGGCGCGGCGGTCCTGGCCGTGGGCGGCTGGCACGACCCCTACCGGGACACCGTGCTGCGGCTGGTCTCCGCGCTGCCGTCCTCCCGGGTGCGCGGCCTGATCGGCCCGTGGTCCCACCAGTACCCGGACCGCGGGCTGCCGCCCGGTCCGTCCATCGGCTTCCTGCAGGAGACCCTGCGCTGGTGGGACCACTGGCTGCGCGGCGAGGACAACGGCGTCCTGGACGAGCCGCTGCTCCGCGCCTGGATCAGCGGCTCCCACCCGCCGGCGACCTCGTACGGGGAGCTCCCGGGCCGCTGGGTCGGCGAGCAGGCCTGGCCCTCGCCGTCCGTGGTCCCGGTGTCGTACGGGTTCCAGGGCACGCCGGTGGCCGTCGCCTCCCCCCAGCACACCGGGCTGGACGCGGGCCGCTTCCTGCCCTGCGGCCACGACGCCGACCTGCCGCCGGACCAGCGGGAGGAGGACGCGAAGTCGGCCTGCTTCGAGTTCCCGGTGGCCGGCGGGGAGCCGGTGGAGATCCTGGGGCGGCCGTCGGTGACGCTGCGGCTGCGGATGGACGTCCCGTACGGCCAGGCCGTGGCGCGGCTCTGCGACGTCGCCCCCGACGGCTCCTCGACGCTGGTCACCCGGGGCGCGCTGAACCTCTCCGCCCGCCAGGGCCGGCACCGGGCCGTGCCGTGGCCGGTGGGCTCGTACGAGGACGTCACCTTCGAGCTGAACGGCATCGGCCACGCCTTCGCGCCGGGGCACCGGATCCGGCTCGCCGTCTCGTCCGCGTACTGGCCGTGGATCTGGCCGCGGGCCGGCTCCGAGGCGGGCTGGACCCTGGACCCGGCCGGCAGCGCGCTGACGCTGCCGGTGCGGGCGGGGCCGGCTCCCGGCGCGGACGAGGAGATCCTCTTCGAGGCGCCGGAGCAGGCGGAGCCGCTGGGGGTGGTGGTCCCGGCCACGCTCGACGAGCCGCGGCCGGAGCGGCTGGTCGTACGGGACATCGCGCGCGGGAGCTGGCGGCTGGAAGTGGACCCCCGGTACGGGGGCACGCGGGTGTATCCGGACGGCCTGGAGTTCGGCGAGGACGCGCTGGAGCTGTACGAGATCCAGGACACGGACCCGCTGTCGGCCCGTACCCGCTCGGACTGGCGGATCCGGCTCCACCGGCCGGAGCGGGGCTGGGACGCGCGGGTCGAGACCCGGTCGGAGATCTCGTGCGACGAGGGCGGCTTCGTGACGTCGAACGAGGTGGTGTGCCGGGAGGGCGACGAGGTGGTCTTCCACCGCACCTGGGAGCGCCGCCTCCCGCGCACGGCGACCTAGCTGTGTGGTCCGCAGAGGTGGGTGCCGCGGCCGGCGGGGGCTCGGCAGGATGCGAAACAGACGGCCGGCGGTCCCGCCGGCCGACGGTCAGCCGAAGAGCCGTTCCAGGACCACCGCGATGCCGTCGGACTCGTTGGACAAGGTGACCTCGTCCGCCACGGCGACCAGTTCGCGGTGCGCGTTGGCCATCGCCACCCCGTACGCGGCCCACGCGAACATCGGGACGTCGTTCGGCATGTCGCCGAAGGCGATCGTCGCCGCGCCCGGCACCCCCAGCACGGCCGCCGCGCGCGCGAGCCCGCTGGCCTTGTCGATTCCCGGGGGCTGGAGCTCCACCGTGTGCTCCCCCGCCATGGTGACGTTCACCAGGTCCCCCACCACCGACCGCGCCACCCTCGTCAGCTCGTCGTCGTCCAGCCGGGGATGCTGGAGCAGCACCTTGTTGATCGGCGCCGACCACAGGTCCGACCGCCGCGGCACCCGCACCGTCGGCAGGTGCGGATGCCACATCCGGTAGCCGGGCCCTATCAGCATCTCCGCGTCCACGCCCTCCTGGTTGACCGCCGCGTAGACCTCGCCGATCTCCGCCTCGATCTTGCCGAGCGCCACCTCGGCCAGCCCCCGGTCCATGGACACGGAGTGCAACAGGCGCCCGCGCGCTGCGTCGTACACCTGCGCGCCCTGCCCGCACACCGCGAGCCCCCCGTAGCCCAGGCCGTCCAGGACGTGCCGGACCTGCGGGACCGGACGGCCGGTGACGATGATGTGCTGCGCGCCCGCGGCGCGCGCCGTCGCGAGGGCCGCGTACGAGCGGGCGGAGACGGTGTCCCCGGCGCGCAGCAGAGTCCCGTCCAGGTCAGTGGCGATCAAGGCATAGGGGAGGGCGGAAGTCACGGCGCCAAGGATACGGACCCCTTTGGACAAGTCCTACAAATAGCGCCCGAATCCGGCCTCCCGCAGGCCCCACCAGCCACGTAACGTGTCAACCAGCCCCCGGGACACCCCCGGACCGCGTCGAAAGCGAGGCAGTACCCCATGCCCCAGCAGAGCCCCCTCGATGTTCCCGAGGGCGACCCGTTCGGGCCGCACAACCTCCCCTACGGCGTCTTCTCGACCGCCGGGGAAGACCGCCGCCGGATCGGCGTGCGGATCGGCGGACACGTGCTCGACGCGGGGGCGGCCGCGGCCGCACTCGGTTCCCCCTACGCCGGGCTGCTCGGGCAGCCCTCGCTCAACCCGCTGCTGGCGGCCGGGCGCACCACCTGGCGCGACGTGCGCCGCGCGCTGACCGCGTGGGTCACCGACCCCGGCCACCGTCCCGCCGTCGAGCCGCACCTGACGGCGCTCGACGCCGTGACGCTGCACCTGCCGTACGAGGTCGCCGATTACGTCGACTTCTACGCGAGCGAGCACCACGCCACCAACGTCGGTCGGATCTTCCGGCCCGACGGGGACGCCCTGACCCCCAACTGGAAGCACCTGCCGATCGGTTACCACGGCCGATCGGGCACCATCGTCGTGTCCGGCACGGACGTCGTACGGCCCTGCGGGCAGCGCAAGGCGCCCGCCGACCCGGCGCCCGTCTTCGGCCCGTCGGTCAAGCTCGACATCGAGGCCGAGGTCGGCTTCGTCGTCGGCACCCCCTCCGAACTGGGCCGCCCGGTGGCGCTGGGCGAGTTCGAGGACCACGTCTTCGGGCTGTTCCTCCTCAACGACTGGTCGGCGCGCGACATCCAGGCCTGGGAGTACGTGCCGCTCGGCCCCTTCCTCGGGAAGTCCTTCGCCACCTCCGTCTCCGCCTGGGTGACCCCGCTGGAGGCCCTGGACGCGGCCCGGGTCGCCCCGCCCGCCCGGGACTTCCCGCTGCTGCCCTACCTCGACGACGCCTCCGCCGACCGGCCCGGCGGCTTCGACCTGCGCATCACCGTCTCCATCAACGGGCAGGAGGTCGCGCAGCCGCCGTTCGCGTCGATGTACTGGACCGCCGCCCAGCAGCTCGCCCACATGACGGTCAACGGCGCCTCCCTGCGCACCGGTGACGTCTACGGCTCCGGAACGGTCAGCGGCCCCGAGACCGGCCAGCGCGGCTCGCTGCTGGAGCTGACCTGGAACGGGCGCGACGCGATCGAACTCGCCGACGGCAAGCGCACCTTCCTGGAGGACGGGGACACCGTCACGCTCACCGCCTGGGCGCCCGGCGCCGCGGGCACCCGCGTGGGCCTCGGCGAGGTCACCGGCCGCATCGTGGGATCCCGCTAGTCCGGCATTCGGTTGTGGCGGGGTGGCGGATCCTTCCACCGCCCCGCCCGGCCGGCGTACGCGCGGACGGCCCGCGCCCGCCCCCCGTTCGGAGGCGCGCCGGGTGCGGGGCGGGGGACGGGCCGGGATGGTGGACGGACGACCGGGAAGCGGGAACCCGTACCCCGTACCCCCACCGCGAGGAGCCGCCGCCCATGACCGTACGCAGCTTGAAGACCGCCCTCGCCTGCGCGGCCGCCGTGTCACTCGGCCTGGCCGCCGTGGCCCCGGCGCACGGGGTCGACGGGCCCGCGCCCGATCCGCGCAACGTCCAGGCCATGAGGGACATGGCGACGGCGATCCGGGTCACGGCCAAGTACGTGGACGAGCAGGAGGCGATCAAGGACGGGTACGTCCCGCACGGCGAGGAGTGCATGACCAACCCGTTCGGGGTGGGCTCCATGGGCTACCACTACGTCAAGCAGGCCAATTGGGGCTCGCTGGATCCCAGCAGGCCGACCGCGCTCCTCTACAGCACCGAGAAGGACCGCAACGGCCGCCGCAAGCTGCAGACCGTGGAATGGATGGCCACGGACGGGGACCAGGACCTGGCGACCACCAATGACCGGCCGAGCATGTTCGGGCTGCCCTTCGACGGGCCCATGCCCGGCCACTGGGCGGGCATGCCCAAGCACTACGACCTCCACATGTGGGCGTACGCGAAGAACCCGGCCGGCCGTTTCCACAATTGGAACCCCGCGCTCACGTGCCCCGGGCATATGACTCACCCGTGAGGGCGAGTTCTCCGGGAATCTCCGGCGATACGCTGGTCGGACTCGCGAGACCACGGCAAAGGGTCCGACTCCCTTCCACAGGGAGCCGGACCCTTCACCACGCGCCGGACCGGTCAGCGGACGAAGGTGCTCGCCTGCCCCGCCAGGTCCAGGAAGTACTGCGGGGCCACGCCCAGGACCACGGTCACCGCGACGCCCACCGCGATCGTCGTCATCGTCAGCGGCGAGGGGACGGCCACCGTGGGGCCGTCGGCCTTCGGCTCGCTGAAGAACATCAGGACGATCACCCGGATGTAGAAGAACGCGGCGATCGCGGACGAGAGGACACCGACCACCACCAGCGCCCCGGCGCCGCCCTCCGCCGCCGCCTTGAACACGGCGAACTTGCCCGCGAAGCCGGACGTCAGCGGAATACCGGCGAAGGCCAGCAGGAACACCGCGAAGACCGCCGCGGTCAGCGGCGAACGGCGGCCCAGACCGGCCCACTTGGACAGGTGCGTCGCCTCCCCGCCCGCGTCGCGCACCAGCGTGACCACCGCGAAGGCGCCGATCGTCACGAAGGAGTACGCGCCCAGGTAGAACAGGACGGACTTCACGCCCTCCGCCGAGGTCGCGATCACACCGGCCAGGATGAAGCCCGCATGCGCGATCGAGGAGTAGGCGAGCAGCCGCTTGACGTCGGTCTGGGTCACGGCGATCACCGCGCCCGCGAGCATCGTGACGATCGCGACGCCCCACATCACCGGCCGCCAGTCCCACCGCAGGCCGGGCAGGACCACGTAGAGCAGACGCAGCAGCGCGCCGAACGCGGCCACCTTCGTCGCTGCCGCCATGAAGCCGGTGACCGGGGTCGGAGCGCCCTGGTAGACGTCCGGGGTCCACATGTGGAAGGGGACGGCGCCGACCTTGAAGAGCAGGCCCATCAGGATCAGCGCACCGCCGATCAGCAGCAGCGCGTCGTTGCCCATGGTGTCGGCCAGCGCCGGGTCGAGCTTGGTGACCGTGCCGTCCACCACGTCGGCGATCGCCGCGTACGACACCGAGCCCGCGTACCCGTAGAGCAGTGCGATGCCGAAGAGGAGGAAGGCCGAGGAGAAGGCGCCCAGCAGGAAGTACTTGACCGCGGCCTCCTGCGACATCAGCCGCTGGCGGCGGGCGACGGCGCAGAGCAGGTACAGCGGGAGGGAGAAGACCTCCAGCGCGATGAACAGCGTCAGCAGGTCGTTGGCCGCCGGGAAGATCAGCATTCCGGCGATCGCGAACAGCGCCAGCGGGAACACCTCGGTGGTGGTGAACCCGGCCTTGACGGCGGCCTGCTCGCTCTCGCTGCCCGGTACGGACGCCGCCTGGGCGGCGAAGGAGTCCACCCGGTTGCCGTGCGCGGCCGGGTCGAGGCGCCGCTCGGCGAAGGTGAAGACCGCGACAACCGAGGCCAGCAGGATGGTGCCCTGCAGGAACAGCGCGGGACCGTCCACGGCGATGGCGCCCATCGCCGCGATGTGCGCCTTGGTGCTCCCGTACCCGCCGGCCGCGAGACCCACGACCGCCGCGAAGGCCGAGGCCAGCGCGGCGACGGCGAGGAACACCTGCACGTAGTAGCGGGACTTGCGCGGTACGAAGGCCTCGACCAGGATCCCGAGCACCGCCGCGCCCACCACGATCAGCGTGGGTGCGAGCTGCGCGTACTCGATGACCGGGGCCGGGATCCGGTCGGCCGGTGCCTCGGCCGCCAGCGGCCACAGGCTGTGGGCGGAAGTCAGTGTGCTCACTTCGCCGCCTCCACTTCAGGTGCGGGGTCGGTCTGCTTCACGTCCGACATGGTGTGCTTCACCGCCGGGTTGACGATGTCGGTCAGCACCTTCGGGTACACGCCCAGCCCGATCAGCAGCGCGATCAGCGGGGCGACCACCAGCACCTCCCGCAGGCGCAGGTCCGGCAGGCTGCGGACCTCCTCCTTCACGGGGCCGGTCATCGTGCGCTGGTAGAGCACCAGCGTGTAGAGCGCGGCCAGCACGATGCCGATGGTGGCGATGATGCCGACGACCGGGTACCGGGCGAAGGTGCCGACCAGGACCAGGAACTCGCTGACGAACGGGGCGAGCCCCGGCAGCGAGAGGGTGGCGAGGCCGCCGATCAGGAAGGTGCCCGCGAGGACCGGGGCCACCTTCTGCACGCCGCCGTAGTCGGCGATGAGCCGCGAGCCGCGCCGCGAGATCAGGAAGCCGGCCACCAGCATCAGCGCCGCCGTCGAGATGCCGTGGTTGACCATGTAGAGCGTCGCACCGGACTGGCCCTGGGAGGTCATCGCGAAGATGCCGAGGATGATGAACCCGAAGTGCGAGATGGAGGCGTAGGCGACCAGCCGCTTGATGTCGCGCTGCCCGACCGCGACCAGCGCGCCGTAGACGATGCTGATCAGGGCCAGGACCAGGATCACCGGCGTGGCCCACTTGCTGGCCTCGGGGAAGAGGCCGAGGCAGAAGCGGAGCATCGCGAAGGTGCCGACCTTGTCGACGACCGCGGTGATCAGTACGGCGACCGGGGCGGTGGCCTCGCCCATCGCGTTGGGCAGCCAGGTGTGCAGCGGCCACAGCGGGGCCTTCACCGCGAAGGCGAAGAAGAAGCCGAGGAACAGCAGCCGCTCGGTGTTGGTCGCCATGTCGAGCGTGCCCGCGGCGCGGGCGGCGGCGATCTCCTGGAGCGAGAAGTTCCCGGCGACCACGTACAGCCCGATGACGGCGGCCAGCATGATCAGGCCGCCGACCAGGTTGTAGAGGAGGAACTTGACGGCCGCGTACGAGCGCTGCGCGGCCGCGTTCTCATCGGACCCCGCGTGGGCCCGGTCCCCGAAGCCGCCGATGAGGAAGTACATCGGGATGAGCATGGCTTCGAAGAAGATGTAGAAGAGGAAGACGTCGGTGGCCTCGAAGGAGATGATCACCATCGCCTCGACCAGCAGGATCAGGGCGAAGAAGCCCTGCGTCGGCCGCCAGCGCGAAGGGTGCCACGTGGCGGAGCCACTCGTGGACTCGGCCGGCGGATCGGCGTCGTGCCAGCCGGCCCCGATCACGAAGGGGACCAGCAGGGCCGTGAGCGCGATGAGCGCCACCCCGATGCCGTCCACGCCCAGCTCGTAGCGGACCCCGAAGTCGGCGATCCAGGCCCGGGATTCGGTGAGCTGGTAGCGGTCGCCGCCGGGCTCGAAGCGGACCGCGACGAGCACGGCCAGGACCAGGGTCGCCAGGGAGAAGAGCAGGGCGAGCCACTTGGCGGCGGTCCGGCGGGCGGCCGGGACGGCCGCCGTCAGGATCGCGCCGACCGCGGGGACCGCGGCCGTCACCGTCAGAAGCGGGAAACTCATCTCACACCGCCCTCATCAGCAGGGTCGCGGCGACCAGGATCGCCGTCCCCCCGAACATCGAGACCGCGTAGCTGCGGGCGTAGCCGTTCTGCAGCCTGCGCAGCCGGCCGGACAGTCCGCCGACCGAGGCGGCCGTGCCGTTGACCACCCCGTCGACCAGGCTGTGGTCGACGTACACGAGGGAGCGGGTCAGGTGCTCCCCGCCGCGCACCAGCACGACGTGGTTGAAGTCGTCCTGGAGCAGGTCCCGTCGGGCCGCGCGGGTGAGGAGCGAGCCGCGCGGGGCGACCACGGGGACGGGCCGCCGGCCGTACATCGCCCAGGCGATGCCGACGCCGATGACGAGGACCACCATGGTCGACAGGGTCACCGTCATGGCGCTGACCGGCGGGTGGCCGTGCTCGTACCCGGTGACGGGCTCGAGCCACTTCAGGAAGCGGTCGCCGACCCCGAAGAGCCCGCCCGCGAACACCGACCCGAAGGCCAGCACGATCATCGGAACGGTCATCGACTTCGGCGATTCGTGCGGGTGCGGCAGCTCCCCGGGGTGGACCTCGATGCCGGGCTCCACGCCGGGCGTCGTGTCCGGGTCCGGCGCCGGCTGCCAGCGCTTCTCGCCGAAGAAGGTGAGGAGCATGACGCGGGTCATGTAGAAGGCGGTGATGCCGGCGCCCAGCAGGGCGACACCGCCGAGGATCCAGCCCGTGGTGCCGCCCTTGGCGAAGGCCGCCTCGATGATCATGTCCTTGGAGAAGAACCCGGACAGGCCCGGGAAGCCGATGATCGCCAGGTAGCCGAGGCCGAAGGTGACGAAGGTGACCGGCATGTACCTGCGCAGGCCGCCGTACTTGCGCATGTCGACCTCGTCGTTCATCCCGTGCATCACGGAACCCGCGCCGAGGAAGAGGCCGGCCTTGAAGAAGCCGTGCGTCACGAGGTGCATGATCGCGAACACGTAGCCGATCGGGCCGAGGCCCGCGGCCAGGATCATGTAGCCGATCTGGGACATCGTCGACCCGGCGAGGGCCTTCTTGATGTCGTCCTTGGCGCAACCGACGATCGCACCGAAGAGGAGCGTGACCGCGCCCACGACGGTGACCGCCAGCTGGGCGTCCGGGGCCGCGTTGAAGACGGCCCCCGAGCGGACGATCAGGTACACGCCCGCCGTCACCATGGTCGCCGCGTGGATCAGGGCCGAGACCGGGGTCGGGCCCTCCATGGCGTCGCCGAGCCAGGACTGCAGCGGCACCTGCGCCGACTTTCCGCAGGCGGCCAGCAGCAGCATCAGGCCGATCGCCGTCAGCGTGCCCTCCGACGTCTCGCCCACCGCCCCGAGCACCGGGCCGAAGGCGAAGGTCCCGAAGGTGGTGAACATCAGCATGATCGCGATCGACAGGCCCATGTCGCCGACCCGGTTGACCAGGAAGGCCTTCTTCGCGGCCGTGGCCGCGCTGGGCTTGTGCTGCCAGAAGCCGATCAGGAGGTACGAGGCGAGGCCCACGCCCTCCCAGCCGAAGTACAGCAGGAGGTAGTTGTCGGCGACGACCAGCAGCAGCATGGCCGCGACGAACAGGTTGAGGTAGCCGAAGAAGCGGCGGCGGCGCTCGTCGTGCTCCATGTACCCGATCGAGTACACGTGGATGAGCGTGCCCACCCCGGAGATCAGCAGGACGAAGGTCATCGACAGCTGGTCCAGCTGGAAGGCGATGTCCGCCTGGAAGCCCTCCACCGGCACCCAGCTGAACAGCCTCTGGTGCAGGGCCCGGTCCTCGGCGCCGCGCCCCAGCATGTCGGCGAACAGCACGGCGCCGATGCCGAAGGAGACGGCCGCGAGCAGGGTGCCGATCCAGTGGCCGGTCTTGTCGAGGCGCCGGCCGCCGCACAGCAGCACCGCCGCTCCGAGCAGGGGCGCTGCCACCAGCAGCGCAATCAGATTCTCCACTGTGAACGCCCCTTACAGCTTCATCAGGCTGGCGTCGTCGACCGAGGCCGAGTGGCGGGTACGGAACAGCGACACGATGATCGCCAGGCCGACCACGACCTCCGCGGCGGCGACGACCATCGTGAAGAACGCGATGATCTGGCCGTCGAGGTTGCCGTGCATCCGCGAGAAGGCGACGAAGGCGAGGTTGCAGGCGTTGAGCATCAGCTCGACGCACATGAACAGCACGATCGCGTTCCTGCGGATCAGCACTCCGGCCGCGCCGATGGTGAACAGCAGGGCGGCCAGGTACAGGTAGTTGACCGGATTCACTTGGAGGCCTCCTCGCGCGCGTCACGGCCGAGGCGCTCCGCGGACCGCCGCTCCAGTGCCTTGAGGTCGTCCAGCGCCTCGGCGGAGACGTCCCGGATCTGGCCGCGGGCGCGCAGGGTCTTGCTGACCGTCAGCTCGGACGGGGTGCCGTCCGGCAGCAGACCGGCGATGTCCACCGCGTTGTGCCGGGCGTAGACGCCGGGCGCGGGCAGCGGCGGGAGCTGCACGCCCTCGCGGACGCGCCGCTCGGCCAGCTCGCGCTGGGTGGCGGCCCGCTCGGTGCGCTCGCGGTGGGTGAGCACCATCGCGCCGACGGCCGCGGTGATCAGCAGCGCGCCGGTGATCTCGAAGGCGAAGACGTACTTGGTGAAGATCAGCTGGGCCAGCCCCTCGACGTGCCCGGCGGAGTTGATCCGGCCCAGGCCGTTGAAGTGGGTGAGCCGGGCGTTGCCGATGCCGGCGATCAGCAGGATGCCGAACCCCAGCCCGCACAGGACGGCCAGCCAGCGCTGTCCCTTGATGGTCTCCTTCAGGGAGTCGGCGGCGGTGACGCCGACGAGCATGACCACGAAGAGGAAGAGCATCATGATGGCGCCGGTGTAGACGATGACCTGGACGACGCCCAGGAAGTACGCCCCGTTGGCGAGGTAGAAGACCGCCAGGACGATCATCGTCCCGGCCAGGCTGAGGGCGCTGTGCACGGCCTTCTTCATCAGGATCGTGGCCAGCGCGCCGATGACGGCAACGGTGCCGAGGACCCAGAACTGGACCGCCTCGCCCGTGGAGGTCAGGGTGGCGGCGGCGAGGGCGCTCATGCCTGGACCTCCTCGGTGTCTTCCGCGGCCTCGCCCTTGGAGACGGCCGCCTGCCGGACCGTGCCCGGGGCCGCCCCGGTCACCAGCCCGCGGTAGTAGTCCGTGTCCTCGGTGCCGGGGAACATCGCGTGCGGCGCCTCGACCATGCCCTCGGTGAGACCGGCGAGCAGCTGCTCCTTGGTGTAGATGAGCGATTCGCGGCTGGCGTCGGCCAGTTCGAACTCGTTCGTCATGGTCAGCGCCCTCGTCGGGCACGCCTCGACGCACAGCCCGCACAGGATGCAGCGGGCGTAGTTGATCTGGTAGACCCGGCCGTACCGCTCGCCCGGGGAGTAGCGCTCCTCCTCCGTGTTGTCCGCGCCCTCCACGTAGATGGCGTCGGCGGGACAGGCCCAGGCGCACAGCTCGCAGCCGATGCACTTCTCCAGGCCGTCGGGGTGCCGGTTGAGCTGGTGGCGTCCGTGGAAGCGCGGGGCGGTGGTCTTCTGCTGCTCCGGGTACTGCTCGGTGAGGCGCTTCTTGAACATGGCCTTGAAGGTCACGCCGAAGCCGGCCACCGGGTTCTGCCACTTTTCGCTCTGGTCGGCGTCAGACATTTTCAGCACCCTCCTCTCGGTCACTCTCAGTATTCGTCCCGCCACTGACAATCAGCTCCCGCTCGCTGCGGGGCCGCCTGCGCGGTACGGGTGCCAGGTGCTGGCCGGGCTTGGGCGGTACGGGGAATCCGCCGGCGAGCGGGTCGAAGGGCTCGGCCGCGGCGGCCTTGCCCTCGGCCTTTGCGGCGGCCTTCTCGCGCTTGTCCCGGAACAGGTCCGCGACGAAGGAGAGGAGCAGGATCGCCACGACGGCGCCGCCGACGTAGAGGACGATCTCGCTGAAGTCGTACCTCTCGTTGCGCAGCGCCCGGACGGTCGCGACCAGCATCAGCCAGACCACGGAGACCGGGATCAGGACCTTCCAGCCGAGCTTCATCAGCTGGTCGTAGCGCACGCGGGGCAGCGTGCCGCGCAGCCAGATGAAGAAGAAGAGCAGCAGCTGCACCTTGAGGACGAACCAGAGCATCGGCCACCAGCCGTGGTTCGCGCCCTCCCAGTACGTGGAGATCGGCGCCGGGGCCCGCCAGCCGCCCAGGAAGAGGGTGACCGAGACCGCCGAGACGGTGACCATGTTGACGTACTCGGCGAGCATGAACAGCGCGAACTTGATGGACGAGTACTCGGTGTTGAAGCCGCCGACCAGGTCGCCCTCGGACTCCGGCATGTCGAAGGGGGCGCGGTTCGTCTCGCCGACCATCGTGACGACGTAGATGATGAAGGAGACCGGCAGCAGGACGATGTACCAGCGGTCCGCCTGTGCCTCCACGATCGCCGAGGTCGACATCGACCCGGAGTAGAGGAAGACCGAGGCGAAGGCCGCGCCCATCGCGATCTCGTAGGAGATCATCTGCGCGCAGGAGCGCAGGCCGCCGAGGAGCGGATAGGTCGAGCCGGAGGACCAGCCCGCCAGCACGATGCCGTAGATGCCGACCGAGGCCACGGCGAGGACGTAGAGCATCGCGATGGGCAGGTCGGTCAGCTGCATCGTGGTGCGCTGGCCGAAGATGGAGACCTCGTTGCCCGAGGGGCCGAAGGGGATCACCGCGATGGCCATGAAGGCCGGGATCGCCGCGACGATCGGGGCCAGTACGTAGACCACCTTGTCGGCCCGCTTGACGATGACGTCTTCCTTCAGCATCAGCTTGACGCCGTCGGCGAGCGACTGCAGGAGGCCCCAGGGACCGTGCCGGTTGGGTCCGATGCGCAGCTGCATCCAGGCGACGACCTTGCGCTCCCACACGATGGAGAAGAGCACGGTCACCATCAGGAAGGCGAAGCAGAACACCGCCTTGATCACGACGAGCCACCAGACGTCCCTGCCGAACAGGGACAGGTCCTCGGCGGCAAGCTGTACCGCGTTCACGCGCCCACCTCCGCAGTGGTGTCACCGGTGCCGGCCGGGGTCGCGGGGCCGATCCGGACGAGGGTGCCCGGGCGGGCACCGGTGTCGGAGAGGACCCCGGACCCGGTGGAGTTCAGCGGGAGCCAGACCACGCGGTCGGGCATCTCGGTGATCCGCAGGGGCAGTTCCACGGAGCCGGCCGGGCCGGTGACCGCGAGGACGTCCCCGTTCTTGACGCCCGTCTCGGCCGCCGTGGCCGCCGAGAGCCGGGCGCTCGCCTCGTGCCGGGTGCCGGCCAGGGCCTCGTCGCCCTCCTGGAGCCTGCCCTGGTCGAGCAGGAGCCGGTGGCCCGCGAGGACCGCCTCGCCGGTGCCGGGGCGGGGCAGCGGCACCGGGTCGGCGGACTGCTCGGTGGCGAGCGGTCCCTCCCACGGGCCGAGCCGCTCCAGCTCCCGGCGTACGGCGTGCACGTCGCCCAGCGCGATCGGCCGGTCTGCGGCGTCGGCCAGCATGTGCAGCACGCGGGCGTCGGCCGGGGCCAGTCGGCGGGTCATCTGGTCGGGCTTGAGCGCGGCCTCGAACGGCCGGACCCTGCCCTCCCAGTTGATGAAGGCGCCCGCCTTCTCGACCACCGCGGCGACCGGGAAGACCACGTCCGCGTGCGCGGTGACCTCGCTGGGCCGCAGCTCCAGGCAGACCACGAAGGCCTCCTGGAGAGCGGTCCGCGCGCGGGCCGGGTCGGGCAGGTCCGCGATCTCGACGCCCGCCACCAGCAGGGCGGACAGTTCGCGGGTGGCCGCGGCCTCGACGATCTGGCCGGTGTCGCGGCCGTAGCGGTGCGGGAGTTCGTCCAGCCCCCAGGCGGTGGCGACCTCGTCGCGGGCCCGCGGGTCGGTGGCGGGACGCCCACCGGGCAGCAGCGACGGCAGCGCGCCCGCCTCGACCGCGGCCCGTTCACCGGCGCGGCGCGGGATCCACACCAGCGCCGCCCCGGTCGCGGCGGCGGCCCGTACCGCGGCGGTCAGCGCGCCCGGCACCCCGGCGAGGCGCTCGCCGACGACGATGACCGCGCCGCTCTGGCGCAGCGCCTCGGCGGCGGCCGCGCCGCCCGCCTCCAGACCGGTCCGGGAGGCGAGGGCCTCCAGCCACTCGGGCTCGGTGCCGGGGGCGGCGGCCAGCAGGGTGCCGCCCGCCTTCTCCAGGCCGCGGGTGGCGAAGGGGGCGAGGGCGAAGGTCCGCTGCTTGTGCTTGCGGTGGGCCTTGCGCAGCCGCAGGAAGACCCCGGGGGCCTCCTCCTCGGACTCGATGCCGGCGAGCAGGACGGCGGGCGCCGCCTCCAGGGAGGCGTACGTGACGCCCGTGCCGTCGAGGTCCTTGCCGGTGCCGGCCACGGTGGCGGCCAGGAAGTCGGCCTCCTCCGCGCTGTGGATCCGGGCCCGGAAGTCGATGTCGTTGGTGTCCAGGACCACCCGCGCGAACTTGGCGTACGCGTAGGCGTCCTCGACGGTGAGGCGTCCGCCGGTCAGCACCCCGGCCCGGCCGCGCGCGGCGGCGAGACCGTTCGCCGCGGCCTCCAGGGCCTCGGGCCAGCTCGCGGGCTCCAGGACTCCGGCGGCGCTGCGCACCAGCGGGGTGGTGAGCCGGTCCCGCTGCTGTGCGTAGCGGAACGCGAAGCGGCCCTTGTCGCAGATCCACTCCTCGTTGACCTCGGGGTCCTCCGCGGCCAGCCGGCGCAGCACCTTGCCGCGGCGGTGGTCGGTCCGGGTCGCGCAGCCGCCCGCGCAGTGCTCGCACACGCTCGGGGAGGAGACGAGGTCGAAGGGGCGGGAGCGGAACCGGTAGGCGGCGGAGGTGAGGGCGCCGACGGGGCAGATCTGGATGGTGTTGCCG
Source organism: Streptomyces sp. NPDC048349 (assembly GCF_040651925.1). Taxonomy (NCBI): domain Bacteria; kingdom Bacillati; phylum Actinomycetota; class Actinomycetes; order Kitasatosporales; family Streptomycetaceae; genus Streptomyces; species Streptomyces sp. NPDC048349. Next base: position 179,714 of record NZ_JBEZLA010000002.1, read on the forward strand.
GAGAAGTACGACTCGAAGGGATCGCCCTCGCCGGTGCCGACCTGCTGGAGCGCGCCGCGCTCGACCAGCTCGATCATCGGGTCGCCGGCCACCTGGTTGGAGAAGCGGGTGCAGCGCGCGCAGAGCACGCACCGCTCGCGGTCCAGCAGCACCTGGGTGGAGATCGGGACCGGCTTCTCGTACGTCCGCTTCCTCCCCTCGAAGCGGGACTCCGCGTTGCCGTGCGACATCGCCTGGTTCTGCAGCGGGCACTCGCCGCCCTTGTCGCAGACCGGGCAGTCCAGCGGGTGGTTGATGAGCAGCAGCTCCATCACACCGCGCTGGGCCTTGTCCGCGACCTGGGAGGTCAGCTGGGTCTTGACGACCATGCCGTCGGTGCAGGTGATGGTGCAGGAGGCCATCGGCTTGCGCTGGCCCTCGACCTCGACGATGCACTGGCGGCAGGCGCCGGCCGGGTCGAGGAGGGGGTGGTCGCAGAACCGGGGGATCTCGATGCCGAGCTGCTCGGCGGCCCGGATGACGAGCGTGCCCTTGGGGACCGACAGCTCGATGCCGTCGATGGTGAGAGACACCAGGTCCTCAGGAGGTACGGGGGCCCCTCCGCCACCGGCGGGAGCGTTACTGGTGACGGTCATGCGTTCACCTCCGTGTCAGCCCAGAGGGTCGACTTCCTGGGGTCGAAGGGGCAGCCCTTGCCCGTGATGTGCTGCTCGTACTCCTCACGGAAGTACTTCAGCGAGGAGAAGATGGGGCTGGCGGCGCCGTCGCCGAGTGCGCAGAAGGACTTGCCGTTGATGTTGTCGGCGATGTCGTTCAGCTTGTCGAGGTCGGACATGACGCCCTTGCCGGCCTCGATGTCGCGCAGCAGCTGGACGAGCCAGTACGTGCCTTCGCGGCACGGTGTGCACTTGCCGCAGGACTCGTGGGCGTAGAACTCGGTCCAGCGCGTCACGGCCCGCACCACGCAGGTCGTCTCGTCGAAGCACTGCAGCGCCTTGGTGCCCAGCATCGAGCCGGCCGCGCCCACGCCCTCGTAGTCGAGCGGGACGTCGAGGTGCTCGTCCGTGAACATGGGCGTGGAGGAGCCGCCGGGGGTCCAGAACTTCAGCCGGTGCCCGGGCCGCATCCCGCCGCTCATGTCGAGCAGCTGGCGCAGGGTGATGCCGAGCGGGGCCTCGTACTGGCCGGGGCCCGCGACGTGCCCGGAGAGCGAATACAGCGTGAAGCCGGGGGACTTCTCGGTCCCCATCGACTTGAACCAGTCCTTGCCCTTGTTCAGGATCGCGGGAACCGAGGCGATGGACTCCACGTTGTTGACGACAGTGGGGCACGCGTAGAGCCCCTCCACGGCAGGGAAGGGAGGACGCAGCCGGGGCTGACCGCGCCGGCCTTCGAGGGAGTCGAGCAAAGCCGTCTCCTCGCCGCAGATGTACGCGCCCGCTCCCGCGTGCACCGTGATGTCGAGGTCGAGCCCGCTCCCGAGGATGTCCTTCCCGAGGTACCCGGCCGCGTACGCCTCGCGCACCGCCTCGTGCAGGCGCCGCAGGACCGGTACGACCTCGCCGCGCAGGTAGATGAAGGCGTGCTGCGAACGGATCGCGTAGCAGGCGATGATCATTCCCTCGATGAGGGAGTGCGGGTTGGCGAAGAGGAGGGGGATGTCCTTGCAGGTTCCCGGCTCCGATTCGTCCGCGTTCACGACGAGGTAGTGCGGCTTTCCGTCGCCCTGCGGGATGAACTGCCACTTCATGCCGGTGGGGAAGCCCGCGCCGCCGCGTCCGCGCAGACCCGAGTCCTTCACGTAGGCGATGAGGTCGTCCGGGGTCATCGCGAGGGCCTTGCGCAGGCCCTCGTAGCCCTCGTGCCGGCGGTAGGTCTCCAGCGTCCACGATGCGGGCTCGTCCCAGAACGCGGACAGGACGGGAGCGAGGAGCTTCTCCGGACTCGTCCCTCCCCCTGCCTCCGGCTGGGCGGTGCCCTCGTGACTCTCCTTGGAAGACACGGACATCACTCCCCTCCCTCGGTGGTGGTGTCGCCGCGGGACGCGCCGCCGGCCTCGCCGCGCGGGTGCACGATCGGGGTGCGCGGGGACTCGCCGCGGGCGATGCGCAGGCCGATCAGGGAGGCGGGGCCGGCGCCGCCGGTCGCCTCGACCGCGCCCTCGCGCTCGTCGGGGAAGCCGGCGAGGATCCGGGCGGTCTCCTTGTACGTGCACAGGGGCGCGCCCCGGGTCGGCTGGACGGGCCGGCCGGCCAGCAGGTCGTCCACCATGGCCTTGGCGGACTCGGGGGTCTGGTTGTCGAAGAACTCCCAGTTGACCATCACCACGGGGGCGTAGTCGCAGGCCGCGTTGCACTCGATGTGCTCGAGGGTGACCTTGCCGTCGGGGGTGGTCTCGTTGTTGCCGACCCCGAGGTGCTCCTTGAGCTCCTCGAAGATGGCGTCGCCGCCCATGACCGCGCACAGGGTGTTCGTACAGACGCCGACCTGGTAGTCCCCGGAGGGCCTGCGCCGGTACATCGAGTAGAACGTCGCCACCGCCGTGACCTCGGCGGTGGTCAGCCCCAGCACGTCCGCGCAGAAGCGGATGCCGGTGCGCGAGACGTGGCCCTCCTGTGACTGGCACAGGTGCAGCAGCGGCAGCAGTGCGCTGCGGCTGTCGGGGTAGCGGGCGATGACCTGCTTCGCGTCCGCTTCGAGGCGCTCGCGTACGTCGGCCGGGAAGTCGGGGGCGGGAAGCTGCGGCATGCCCAATGAGATGTCGGTCATCGGTCGACGCCTCCCATCACGGGGTCGATGGAGGCGACGGCGACGATGACGTCGGCGACCTGGCCGCCCTCGCACATCGCTGCCATGGCCTGGAGATTGGTGAAGGACGGGTCGCGGAAGTGGACCCGGTAGGGGCGGGTCCCGCCGTCGGAGACCACGTGCACCCCGAGCTCGCCCTTGGGCGACTCGACGGCCGCGTAGGCCTGTCCGGCCGGTACCCGGAAGCCCTCGGTCACCAGCTTGAAGTGGTGGATGAGGGCCTCCATGGAGGTGCCCATGATGTTCTTGATGTGGTCGAGCGAGTTGCCGAGTCCGTCGGGGCCCATGGCCAGCTGTGCCGGCCAGGCGATCTTCTTGTCGGCGACCATCACCGGTCCCGGCTCCAGCCGGTCCAGGCACTGCTCGACGATCCGCAGCGACTGGCGCATCTCCTCCAGGCGGATCAGGAAGCGCCCGTAGGAGTCGCAGGTGTCGGTGGTCGGCACGTCGAACTCGTAGTTCTCGTAGCCGCAGTACGGGTCCGACTTGCGCAGGTCGTGGGGCAGTCCCGCGGAGCGCAGGATCGGGCCGGTGGCGCCCAGCGCCATGGCTCCGGTGAGGTCGAGGTAGCCGACGTCCTGCATGCGGGCCTTGAAGATGGGGTTGCCGGTGGCGAGCTTGTCGTATTCCGGCAGGTTCTTCTTCATGGTCTTCACGAACTCGCGCAGCTGGTCGACCGCGCCGGGGGGCAGGTCCTGCGCCAGCCCGCCGGGGCGGACGAACGCGTGGTTCATGCGCAGTCCGGTGATCAGCTCGAAGATGTCGAGGATCAGCTCGCGGTCCCGGAAGCCGTAGATCATGATCGTGGTCGCGCCCAGCTCCATGCCGCCGGTGGCGATGCACACCAGGTGGGAGGAGAGCCGGTTGAGCTCCATGAGCAGGACGCGGATGACCGTGGCGCGGTCCGGGATCTGGTCGGTGATGCCGAGCAGCTTCTCGACGCCGAGGCAGTACGCCGTCTCGTTGAAGAACGGCGTCAGGTAGTCCATGCGCGTCACGAAGGTGGTGCCCTGCGTCCAGTTCCGGAATTCGAGGTTCTTCTCGATGCCGGTGTGCAGGTAGCCGATGCCACAGCGGGCCTCGGTGACCGTCTCGCCGTCGATCTCCAGGATCAGGCGGAGCACTCCGTGGGTGGACGGGTGCTGCGGGCCCATGTTGACGACGATCCGCTCGTCGTCGGCCTTGGCCGCGGACTGGACGATCTCGTCCCAGTCGCCCCCGGTGACGGTGTAGACGGTGCCTTCGGTCGTCTCGCGCGCGGAGGCGTGGTGCGATGCGTTCGGGGTGTTCATCAGCTGTACGACCTCCGCTGGTCGGGAGCCGGGATCTGGGCGCCCTTGTACTCGACGGCGATGCCGCCGAGCGGGTAGTCCTTGCGCTGCGGGAAGCCCTGCCAGTCGTCCGGCATCATGATCCGGGTGAGGGCCGGGTGCCCGTCGAAGACCAGGCCGAAGAAGTCGTACGTCTCGCGCTCGTGCCAGTCGTTGGTCGGGTAGACCGAGACGAGCGAGGGGACGTGCGGGTCGCTGTCCGGGACGGACACCTCCAGCCGAAGGATCCGGCCGTGGGTGAGCGAGCGCAGGTGGTAGACGGCGTGCAGCTCGCGGCCCTTGTCCCCGGGGAAGTGCACGCCGGAGACGCCGGTGCAGAGCTCGAAGCGCAGGGCCGGGTCGTCGCGCAGGGTGCGCGCGACGCGGACGAGGTGCTCGCGGGCGATGTGGAAGGTGAGCTCGCCGCGGTCGACCACGGTCTTCTCGATGGCGTTCTCGGGGACCAGGTCCTGCTCCTCCAGGGCGCCTTCGAGTTCGTCGGCCACTTCGTCGAAGTAGGAGCCGTAGGGGCGGCTGGCCGCGCCGGGCAGGGCCACGGTGCGCACCAGGCCGCCGTAGCCGCTGGTGTCGCCGCCGGCCTCCGCTCCGAACATGCCCTTGCGGACGCCGATGACCTCGGGGCCGCTCGCGCGCGGGGCGGGGACGTTGTTCTCGCCGTTGCCGTTGTCGCCGTGGTCCGGCTCTCGGGTCTCGCTCACCGGAGCAGCCCCTTCATCTCGATGGTGGGGAGGGCCTTGAGGGCCGCCTCCTCCGCCTCACGGGCCGCCTCTTCCCGGTTCACGCCGAGCTTCGAGCCCTGGATCTTCTGGTGGAGCTTGAGGATCGCGTCCATCAGCATCTCGGGGCGCGGCGGGCAGCCGGGCAGGTAGATGTCCACCGGGACGATGTGGTCGACGCCCTGGACGATCGCGTAGTTGTTGAACATTCCGCCCGAAGATGCACAGACCCCCATGGAGATGACCCATTTCGGAGCCGGCATCTGGTCGTACACCTGGCGCAGCACCGGCGCCATCTTCTGGCTGACGCGGCCGGCCACGATCATGAGGTCGGCCTGGCGGGGGGAGCCCCGGAAGACCTCCATGCCGAAGCGGGCCAGGTCGTACCGGCCGGCTCCGGTGGTCATCATCTCGATGGCGCAGCAGGCCAGCCCGAACGTCGCGGGGAAGACGGACGACTTGCGCACCCAGCCCGCCGCCTGTTCGACGGTGGTCAGCAGAAAGCCGCTCGGCAGCTTCTCTTCCAGTCCCATGGGAAATTCAGCCCCTCAGTCCCATTCCAGGCCGCCGCGGCGCCACACGTAGGCGTAGGCGACGAAGACGGTGAGCACGAAGAGCAGCATCTCGACGAGCCCGAAGATCCCCAGGGAGTCGAAGGTGACGGCCCAGGGGTAGAGGAAGACAACCTCGATGTCGAAGACGATGAAGAGCATCGCCGTCAGGTAGTACTTGATGGGGAAGCGGCCGCCGCCGGCCGGCACCGGCGTCGGCTCGATGCCGCACTCGTATGCCTCAAGCTTTGCCCGGTTGTACCGTTTTGGGCCGATCAGCGTGGCCATGACCACGGAGAAGATCGCAAACCCTGCGCCGAGGGCGCCGAGCACGAGGATGGGCGCGTACGCATTCACGCTCCTCGCTCCTTCCAGTCGTCCTTGACCGTTGGACCGCTGCGCCGGCTGGGGGTACGTCCCAGCGGCAGCCGGGGCGTGCCCCGCCTCGCGAGGATCGCTCCTTGATCGAACGGTTCCATGTGAGGCAGTTCACAAGCCGGACTCGTGCGCATCTTATGCCTGCTCCTCTGTGATCTGCGACACGGGTAACAACACCGAGTTTGTGATCTCCACCACCTGACGAACGATCATGAAGTCCGATGAGTGGTGATCTTCATACGCGAAGCATCCACATGATCACCAAAGGTGACATCCGGGCCGGTTGTCGCAGGTGGAAGGGCTGTCGCCCTATCAAATGATGGCCCGTGCAGGCAAATTGGCCTGGTGGCCGCCGCAGTGATAAAGGAACCGGCGTCGCCCGGTCGAGGGAGCCCCCGCGTACGGAGGTGGACACGGGGCAGGAGCGGGTCCCGGGACGCCGTCGCCACGTGCATCCGTTCACGAACCCGGGCGGGGAGTTCACGGCGAGGTCACGGAAGGCCCACAGCGTCCGCACAGTGTGATGCTCCTGTGACCTGCGCCACTCCCGTTTCGTGATGGGAAAAGAGGGCTTGGCCATCTGTGCGACGGGATGGTAGTCCGACGATCAAATCGGACTTATTGCGGAAACCCCATGATCACAGCCTTGTGAAAGGGTGTCCGTTCTGCCCGTTACGGCGTCAATAAGAAGCGCGGCGCGCCCGGTTAGCGCCTTTCGCGCGCAACTGTGGCGCAAGCCACGTTTCTTGAAGGGAACCCGCACGCCCTGATAGCGGTTGTCCTCATGTCCATCACCGCTCACATACCCAGCCACCGGAAGCCCCGCCGCAGCGCCTCGAAGCTCGCGGTCCGCGCCGGAGTTGCCGGTGGCGTCCTCAGCACCCTCGCCATGGCCGGCACCGCGAGCGCGTCCCCCGCCGAGCCCGTGGCCGAGACGACGCTCGAAATGCCGGTCCTGAACCTGGACCTGGCCGCCGAGGTCTCCTCCGCCGTCGCCACCGCCGCCGAGAACACCCGCGCGGCCGCGGTCGAGGGTGAGCTGACCGCCCAGGAGGAGAGCGCCCGTACCGGCGCCGCCGCCGAGGCGAAGCAGGCCAAGGAAGCGGCCCAGAAGAAGGCCGAGGACGAGGCCAAGAAGGCCCAGGAGGAGGCGAACCGCAAGGCCGAGGCCGAGCGCGCCAACCGCAGCACCTCCCGCACCGCCCTGTCGACCAAGTCCGGTTCGACCCCCAGCGACGGCTCCGGCGCCTCCGTGGCCGCCCCGGCGACCGGCTCCGCCGCCGCCATCGTGAACTTCGCCCGCGCGCAGGTCGGCAAGGCGTACGTCATGGGCGGCACCGGCCCGTCCTCGTTCGACTGCTCCGGCCTCGTCCAGGCCGCCTACCGCCAGGCCGGCATCTCCCTGCCGCGCATGTCCCAGGCGCAGTCCTCGGCGGGCACCTCGGTGTCGCTGAGCGCCCTGCAGCCGGGCGACATCCTGTACTGGGGCTCCAAGGGCAGCGCGTACCACGTCGCCATCTACGTCGGCGGCGGCAAGTTCGTCGGCGCGCAGAACCCCAGCACGGGCATCGTCGAGCGCAGCCTGAGCTACGACAAGCCGACCGGCGCCGTCCGCGTCCTCTGAGACGCCCGAGACGCCCGGGACGCTCCCCACGGCCGGAAGGGCCGGTACTCCCCCGCTCGGGGGCGGAGTACCGGCCCTTCGTCCTGCCCTCGACCCGGGCCCTGCGAAGATGGCGGGGTGAACCTGAAGCCGTACGAGAACCACGGCGCCGGTGACGACCCCACCGCCGTCCGGGCCGCGCTCGGCCTCGGCCTCCTCGCCGTCGGCGGCTGGCTGCTGACCACCGCACGCCCCTGGCACAAGCCCGGGCACCCGCTCGCCCTGGCGCTGGGCTGGACCGCCTCGGGCGCGATGCTGCTGTGCGGGCTGGTCCTGCTGGCCAGGTGCGTGCGTACGGTGCACGCGGAGGCGGACCGGAGCGGGGACGCCCCGCCCGGCCCGCCGGACAGCAGCCTCAGGCCTTCGGGGCCACCTTCGAAAGGCCGTTGATGATGCGGTCCATCGCGTCGCCGCCCGTCGGGTCGGTGAGGTTGGCCAGCATCTTCAGCGTGAACTTCATCAGCACCGGGTGCGTCAGGCCGCGCTGCGTGGCGACCTTCATGACCTTCGGGTTGCCGATCAGCTTCACGAACGCGCGGCCCAGCGTGTAGTAGCCGCCGTACGTCTCCTTCAGCACCTTCGGGTAGTTGTGCAGCGCCAGTTCGCGCTGCGCCGGGGTGGCACGGGCGTGCGCCTGGACGATGACGTCGGCCGCGATCTGCCCCGACTCCATGGCGTAGGCGATGCCCTCGCCGTTGAACGGGTTGACGAGGCCGCCCGCGTCACCGACCAGCAGCAGGCCCTTGGTGTAGTGCGGCTGCCGGTTGAAGGCCATCGGCAGGGCCGCGCCGCGGATCGGCTGCGTCATGTTCTGCGGGGTGTAGCCCCAGTCCTCCGGCATGGACGCGCACCAGGCCTTGAGGACCTCGCGCCAGTCCAGCTCCTTGAAGGCGGAGGAGGAGTTGAGGATGCCGAGGCCGACGTTGGACGTGCCGTCGCCCATGCCGAAGATCCAGCCGTAGCCGGGCAGCAGCCGGTCCTGCGGGCCGCGCCGGTCCCACAGTTCCAGCCAGGACTCCAGGTAGTCGTCGTCGTGCCGGGGCGAGGTGAAGTACGTGCGCACGGCCACGCCCATGGGGCGGTCCTCGCGCCGGTGCAGACCCATCGCGAGGGAGAGCCGCGAGGAGTTGCCGTCGGCCGCGACGACCAGCGGGGCGTGGAAGGTGACCGGGGTCTTCTCCTCGCCCAGCTTCGCCTGCACGCCGGTGATGTGGCCCGTGCGGGGGTCGCGGACGGGCTCGCCGACGTTGCAGCGCTCGTAGAGGCGGGCGCCGGCCTTCTGCGCCTGGCGGGCGAGGGTCTCGTCGAAGTCGTCGCGCTTGCGGACGAGTCCGTAGTCCGGGTAGGAGGCGAGTTCCGGCCAGTCCAGCTGGAGGCGCTGCCCGCCGCCGATGATGCGCAGGCCCTTGTTGCGCAGCCACCCGGCCTCTTCGGAGATGTCGATGCCCATCGCCACCAGCTGCTTGGTGGCGCGCGGCGTCAGGCCGTCGCCGCACACCTTCTCGCGCGGGAACGCCGTCTTCTCCAGCAGCAGGACGTCGAGTCCGGCCTTGGCGAGGTAGTACGCGGTGGTCGAGCCCGCGGGCCCGGCCCCGACGACGATCACGTCCGCGGAGTGTTCGGAGAGGGGCTCGGTCACGGCGGGGTCTCCCGAAGGCTCGATAAAGGGTGCCCAACGGCACCGGACATGTGCAGTCTATGCAGCGAGAGAGATCGCGAACCGAAGGGCTGCCTCCTGTGACCACCTCGCCGACCCGGCCGCTCCCCGCCGTCCAGCTGCGCGTGCCCACCCATGAGGACGCGCACGCCTGGCACGGGGTGTTCGACGACCCGGACGTCATGGAGTTCCTCGGCGGACCGGCGGAACTCTCCTCGTACGTGGAGATCACCGCGCGCCAGCGCATGCACGACGCCCAGCTCGGCTACTGCCTGTGGACGCTGCTGGACGAGCAGGGCACGGTCCTCGGCTTCACGGGCGCGCAGCCGTGGCCGCGGGAGAAGGAGTGGGGGCCGGTGGGGGAGATCGAGATCGGCTGGCGGCTGGGGCGGTCCGCGTGGGGGCGGGGGTACGCGTACGCCGCTGCGCTGGCGACGGTGCGGCGGGTGCGGGAGGCGGGGGTTCCGCGGGTGGTGGCGATGATCGACGACGCCAACGCCCGCTCGATCGCAGTGGCGGAGCGGTTGGGCATGACCCTGGCGGTGCGGTTCCCCCTGCCGGGCGGGACCCGGTACGGCCGGCGGTACGAGCTCGCGCTCACCCAGGCCTGACCGAGCCGCTGCGCGGAGCCTCTCCCGGGCTCCGCCCGAACCCGCGCCCCACACGCCGGCGCGACGCAAAGCCCTGGGGCTGTGACGTCGCGCCCGCGTGACCGGCGCACGAAGTCCGGCGCAGCGGCGCGAAGCCGGAGCGGCCCTCGGGGGCCGAGCCGGGCGGGCGGCGCATCAAAAGACGGACAGGCCCGTCAGGGTCGTGAAGCGGTCCAGGGCGGCCACGCCCGCCACCGAGTTGCCCTGGGGGTCCAGGCCCGGGCTCCAGACGGCCAGGACGCACTGGCCGGGGACGACGGCCACGATCCCCCCGCCGACGCCGCTCTTGCCGGGGAGGCCCACCCGGTACGCGAACTCGCCCGCCGCGTCGTACGTCCCGCACGTCAGCATGACCGCGTTGATCTGCTTCGCCTCGCTGCGCGTCAGCAGCCGGGAGCCGTCCGCGCGCAGGCCGTGGCGGGCCAGGAAGAGGCCCGCGCGCGCCAGGTCGGCGCAGCTCATCTCGATCGAGCACTGCCAGAAGTAGTGGTCCAGGAGCGCCGGCACGGGGTTGTCGATGTTCCCGTAGGAGGCCATGAAGTGGGCGACGGCCGCGTTGCGGTCGCCGTGCTCCTGCTCGGAGGCGGCCACCTCCGCGTCGAAGCCGATGTCCGGATTGCCGCTCTCCTCCCGCAGGAAGCCCAGCAGTTCGCTGCTCGCGTCGCCCGTCAGGGTCTGCAGCCGGTCGGTGACCACCAGCGCGCCCGCGTTGATGAACGGATTGCGCGGAATGCCGTTCTCGTACTCCAGCTGCACGAGCGAGTTGAACGGGTTGCCGGAGGGCTCCCGGCCGACCCGCTCCCACAGCCCGTCGCCGCCCTCCGCCAGGGCCAGCGCCAGCGCGAAGACCTTGGTGATGGACTGGGTGGAGAAGGGGACCTGCCAGTCCCCGACCCCGAAGACGCTGCCCTCGATGTCGGCGAGGGCCATGCCGAACTGGCCCGGTTCGACGGCGGCGAGCGCCGGGATGTACTCCGCGGGGGTGCCGCTGCCCACCAGCGGGGCGATGTCGGCCGCGACCTGCTCCAGCAGGGCCTGGTAGTCCACTGCTTCCTACGCCTTGGAGCCCCGGTGCAGCGCCACGATGCCGCCGCTCAGGTTGCGCCAGGCGACCTTGGACCAGCCGGCCTTCTGCAGCAGGGAGGCGAGCGCGGGCTGGTCGGGCCAGTCGCGGATGGACTCGGCGAGGTAGACGTACGCGTCGGGGTTGGAGGAGACGGCGCGGGCCACCGGCGGCAGGGCGCGCATCAGGTACTCGGTGTAGACCGTGCGGAAGGGGCCCCAGGTCGGCTGCGAGAACTCGCAGATGACGACCTGGCCGCCGGGCTTGGTCACCCGGTACAGCTCGCGCAGCGCCGCGTCGGTGTCCTGGACGTTGCGCAGGCCGAAACTGATCGTCACCGTGTCGAAGGCATCGTCCTTGAAGGGGAGCTTCGTCGCGTCGCCCGCCGTGAGGGGCAGCCACGGGTGCTTCTTCTTGCCCTCCCGCAGCATCCCCAGCGAGAAGTCGCAGGGGACGACGTAGGCGCCGGTCGCGGCGAAGGGCAGCGAGGAGGTCGCGGTACCGGCGGCCAGGTCGAGGACGAGGTGCCCGGGGCGGGCGCCGACCGCCTTGGCGACCTCCTTGCGCCACAGCCGCGCCTGGCCGAGGGAGAGCACGTCGTTGGTGAGGTCGTAGTTCGCCGCGACGCCGTCGAACATCGAGGCGACTTCGTGCGGCTGCTTGTCCAGGGAAGCCCTTGTCACTGGTGTTCGCCCCTCGGTGTGCGCTGCGGATCGGCGGATACCGCCCCATCCTCTCAGGCCGGGCCGGAGCGCAAGGACAGGCCCCGGCCGTCCCCCTGGCCGTCCCCCGGGGCGGCTCGGGCCGGGTCAACCGGACAACTGGCCCGAAGGACAGTTCCGCCCGGGCCCCGGGGCGCGTTGACTGGGGGCCGGTGCGGCCCGGTGACGGTCACCCAATGGATCATGGGTCTGAGCAGCGGCCGGATCCTGGCGGCCGCCACGAGCAAAGGGCTTCACGATGCCGGCAGGCCATTCCACCGGTCGCTCCCGCCTCAGCCCCCGCGCCCAGCGCCGGGCAGAGCGGCGCAAGCGGCTGCGGCGTACGATCATCCTCGGCTCGGCGGCCCTCGTCGCCGTCTCGGCGACCGCGTACGCGATGGCCCCGGGCGAGGACGGGGGTACGGCGGCCGACGGCCGGCCCGCGGCGGCCCGGCCCGACGACGCAGAGCCCGCCGGGGGATCGGACACGGCCGCGCAGGGCGGCAGACGCTCCCCCGCCCCGCCGCCCTCCGGCGCCCACTCGCCCCATCCCCCCGGCTCGCCCGCCGCCACCACCGGCGCCCCCGCATCGCCCGCCGCCCCGGTCCCGGCCTCCGGCACGGGCGCCTTCAAGGCCTCCGCCGCCGCCGGCGCCGCGAAGGGAAAGGGAACCGTGCGCCGCTGGCGCATCGAGGTCGAGGAGGGCAGCGGGGTGGACCCGGACTCCGCCGCCCGGTCCGTCGAGGCGATCCTCGCGGACCCGCGCGGCTGGACCAGGGACCCGGCGTACGCCTTCCAGCTCGCCGGACCCGGCCAGCCGGTGGACTTCACCGTCAAGATCGCGACGCCCACGACCACCGACCGGCTGTGCGAGGTGGTCACCCCCGAGCTGATCGGCGAGACCAACTGCCGGGCCGGCCACACCGTCGTGGTCAACCTCAAGCGCTGGCAGGAGGGATCACCGCAGTTCAGCGGCACGGTGGAGGAGTACCGGGCGCTGATCGTCAACCACGAGGTGGGGCACGAGCTCGGCCACGAGCACGAGACCTGCCCGGGCCCCGGCCAGCCGGCGCCCGCGATGATGCAGCAGATCAAGGGGCTGCTCGGCTGCAAGTCCAACGCCTGGCCGTACGACGTGAACGGAACCTACCTGTCCGGTCCACACGTCCCTTAGGGGGAGAGCCGGACAGACACCCGACGGGCCGGCCGGGGGCTAGGAGTCACAACCGTGCGCGTCGTCAGCTTCAGCGTCCCCGCGTGGTTTCCCCCGTACGAGACCTCCTCCGCGGACGCGCGGCCGCCGGTGCAGTTGACGGACCAGGAGTCCGCGGTGTTCCTGTGCCTGGCCACCGGCGCCTCCAACGCGGAGCTCGCCGCCGAGCTGCAACTGTCCGTCAGCACCGTCAAGTTCCACGTCGGCAACATACGGACGAAGCTCGGCGGGATCAGCCGCCTCCAGGCCTGCCTGCTGGCCGCCCTCGCCCGCCAGGACGTACGCGAGGACGCCCGCCAGGACGTACGGCAGGATGCCCCGCTCAGCGACGGCGGTGCAGCAGCCGGCCCCCGATGACCGTGGCCACGCACGTGGTCGCTCCCTGCACCGGCAGCGCCGCCGGATCCGGGACCGCGAAGACCGCGAAACGGGCCGGGGCGCCCTGCTCCAGCACCCCGTGGAAGGCCTCCTCGGCGGCGTCCCGGCCGGCGAACGGGTCCAGGGCGGGCGCGCCTTCGTACGGGGCGGGCGGCAGGATCGCCAGCCCCGAGCGGGCCACCGCCGTGCGCACGGCCGGGACCGTGAAGCGGCCGGCGACCGCCACCACCCCGCGCGCCAGGAGCTTCTGGGTGCCGCGCCGGGCGCTGTGGCCCCACCGCACCTCGGTCATCTTCAGCGCCTCGAGCGCGTCCGCCCCGCTGATCGGGTCGGTGCCGAGCTCGGCGCTCTCGTAGGGGTCGTCCGGGTAGTACGTCCGCTCCAGGAGCACGTCCGCGCCGCGCACCAGCAGCCCCGGGGTGAGCACCCCGGGCCAGCGCCGGGCCCGGGCGTGCGGATGGACCGCGGCGAGGTCCTCGTACGGTCCCACGTTCGCGATCCGGTCGCCCTCGACGAGGACCGCGCCGCCGGTCAGCGGAGCGGATCCGGCCCCGGGGACGAGGAGTTCGGCGGTGTGGAGCGTCAGCATCAGTTCGTGGAGATGAGCTTCAGCTCGGGGTGCGCGGTGCCGCCCTCGATGGCGGTGGAGGAGATGTGCGAGACGACGCGGTCGTCGGCCGGGTCGTTCGCCGGGTCGTCGTGCACCAGGAGGTGCTCGTACGTCGTCGCGCGCTGCGCCGGGGTGCGGCCCGCCTTGCGGATCAGGTCGATGATCTCCTGGCGGTTGGAGCGGTGCTTGGCGCCGGCCGAGGAGACGACGTTCTCCTCGAGCATGATCGAGCCGAGGTCGTCCGCGCCGTAGTGCAGGGAGAGCTGGCCCGCCTCCTTGCCGACGGTGAGCCAGGAGCCCTGGATGTGGGCGATGTTGTCGAGGAACAGGCGCGCGATGGCGATCATGCGCAGGTACTCGAAGATCGTCGCCTGGGTGCGGCCCTTGAGGTGGTTGTTCTCGGGCTGGTAGGTGTACGGGATGAAGGCGCGGAAGCCGCCCGTGCGGTCCTGCGTGTCACGGATCATCGCGATGTGCTCGATGCGTTCGGCGTTGGTCTCACCGGTGCCCATCAGCATGGTGGAGGTGGACTCCACGCCCAGCCCGTGGGCGATCTCCATGATCTCCAGCCAGCGCTCGCCGGATTCCTTGAGCGGGGCGATGGCCTTGCGCGGGCGCTCCGGCAGCAGTTCGGCGCCGGCGCCCGCGAAGGAGTCGAGACCGGCCGCGTGGATGCGCCGGATGGCCTCCTCGGCACTGACGCCGGAGATGCGGGCCATGTGCTCGACCTCGGACGCGCCGAGGGAGTGGATGACCAGCTGCGGGAAGGCCTTCTTGATGGCGGAGAAGTGGTGCTCGTAGTACTCGACGCCGTAGTCCGGGTGGTGCCCGCCCTGGAACATGATCTGCGTGCCGCCGAGCTCCACGGTCTCCGCGCAGCGGCGCAGGATGTCGTCGAGGTCGCGGGACCAGCCCTTCTTCGTGTCCTTGGGGGCCGCGTAGAAGGCGCAGAACTTGCACGCCGTGACGCACACGTTCGTGTAGTTGATGTTCCGCTCGATGATGTACGTGGCGATGTGCTCGGTGCCCGCGTAGCGGCGGCGGCGCACCGCGTCGGCGGCCTGGCCGAGCGCGTGCAGCGGCGCGTACCGGTAGAGGTCGAGCGCCTCTTCCTTGGTGATCCGGCCCCCTGCGGCGGCGCGGTCGAGGACAGACTGGAGAGCGGCCTGGTCGGTCACCGGTGCGTCACCTTTCGGCGGTGTGTCAAGGTCCGGACCGATCCAGCCTACGCCAGGGCCTGCGGCTGCCCTTCACGGGCTTCGGGTCAGGTCGCCCTCCGGGTTTCCGGCCGGGCCGTCCCCCGACTTGTAGTGCAGGGTGCCGTTGGCGTTGAGGGTGAAGCGCTCGTCGGCGGAGCCGTTGGAGCAGATCCCCGGGGCCGGGTTGGGGCCGCCCGCGGTGTCGAGGACGAGCGAGCGGTCGGTGGCCGAGGCGAGCTTCCAGTCGCCGCTGCAGTCGGTACCGAAGACGGGAACGACCGACTTGTCCCGGGCGACGACCTCGCCGACCCGGCCCGCCCTGATGGTGATCTCGAACTCGCTGGAAACGCCCATGCGGGCGGTGGTCACGGTGCCCTTCCACGTGCCGACGAGTTCCTCGGGGACGTCCTGGCGGGTCCCCCGGGGAGCCTCGGTACCGCCGCCGGTGGAGCCGCCGGTGGACGGCGTCGCGGCCGGGGGCGTGGCCGGGGCGGAGGTCCGCGGGCCGTCGCCGGCCGCGGTGTCCCGGCCCTTGGCGCCCTGACCGGGCAGTAGGCCCATCCCGTACAGCCCGCCGGACACCATCGCGAGCACGGCGGCCGCGGCGAGCACGAGCGTGCAGCTGAAGCGGCGCCCGGCCGCGCTGACGGTGACCTGCCGCCCGTCGGGGGCGGAACGCGGCCCGGGCACGCCCGCGCCGGCGGTCTCGGTGGGTGAACCGTAGGGGCCGTACGGGCCGCCGGCGGGGGTGGCCGCGCCGCCGGCCGTCCGGCTCGGGCTCCCGTACGAGCCGTAGGGGCCCTGGTGCGCGTACGAGGGGTCGGGCGCTCCGAAACCGGCACCCGCCGGGCCGCCGTGGGAGGCGGAGGTGAACGGCACCGGCCCCGACGGCTGCTCCGCGGCCGCAGCCCCGCCGCCCCCGGAGGGACCGGCGTCCAGGTCGAGCAGGGCGACCGCGGCCCGGCTGGCCTCCTCGACCAGGGGCGCGGGCAGCCAGCCCGGGGTGAGCGGGGCCCCGTCCAGGGAGGCCGCGACCGCCTCCGGCGCCGGCCGGTCGGCGGCCGTCTTGGCCAGGCAGGCCTCGATCAGCTCGCGCAGCGGCCCGGCCGGTACGTCGCCGAGCTCGGGCGGCTCGTGGACGACCTTGTAGAGGAGGGTCGCCGAGTTGTCCCCGGTGAAGGGCGGCCGCCCGGTCGCCGCGAAGGCCAGTACGGCGCCCAGCGAGAACACGTCGGAGGCACCGGTGACGCCCTTGCCGAGGATCTGCTCGGGCGACATGTAGCCCGGGGAGCCGATGGAGACCCCGGTGGAGGTCAGCGAGGCGGTGCCGTCGGTGGCCCGCGCGATCCCGAAGTCGATCAGTCGGGGCCCGTCGAGGGTCAGCATCACGTTGGACGGCTTCACGTCCCGGTGGACGAGGCCCAGCCCGTGCACGGCCACCAGCGCGCGGGCCAGCCCGGCGCCGACGGCCCGTACCGAGGCCTCGGGCAGCGGCCCGTGCGCAGCCAGCGCCCGGTCCAGGGAGGGGCCCGCCACGTAGCCGGTGGCCACCCACGGCACCGGGGCGTCCGGGTCCGCGTCGAGCACGGGGGCGGTCCACTCGCCGCCCACCCGCCGGGCGGCCTCGACCTCGCGGCGGAACCGGGCCCGGAACTCCTCGTCGGCGGCGAAGTGCGGGTGCACGATCTTGACGGCCACGGTTCGGCCGCCCGCGCTGCGTCCCAGGTAGACCCGGCCCATACCGCCCGCGCCGAGCCGGCCCAGCAACCGGTACGCGCCGACGGTCCGCGGCTCACCGGCTTCCAGCGGCTGCATCGTGTCCCCCCATCCCCCGGCTTGCGGGGCCCCTCGTGTCACCCGGCCAAGCAGCACACTAAAGGTCCCCGGGGCCGCCCGGGGGGCGTGCGGCCGGGGCGGGCGGCCTCATCCCCTCCCCCTCCCCTCCCCGCGGGGTGTCCGGAAGCAAAAGGGGATCCGAATTCCAGGGAAACGGCATATCCGTTGCACAGGGGCCCGCACGCGATCAGTGTTCCGCGACGGCCGCCGCCAGGAGCTCCAGGGTCACGTCCGCGGGATACCCCGTCGTCGCTCCCGTGCGGCGGGCGAATTCCCTCACGCCCGCGATCTGTTCCGGTCCGAAACGGAAGTCGAGCGTGGTGAAGTACCGCTCCAGCAGCTCCGCGTCGAAGGCCTCCCAGCGCGCCGCCTGCTCGGCGACCTTGGTGACCTCTTCCAGGGACACGTCGCGCGAGGCGAGGAAGGCCTCGTGGACCTTGCGCACGACGACGGGCTCGCGGGCGAGGTAGTCCTTGCGGGCGGCCCAGACGGCGAAGACGAACGGCAGCCCGGTCCACTCCTTCCACATCTGCCCCAGGTCGTACACGGCCAGGCCGAGCCGGGGGGCGTCGTGGAGCGAGGCGCGCAGCGCGGCGTCGCCGATCAGCACGGCCGCCTCGGCCTCCTGCATCATCACCCCGAGGTCGGGCGGGCAGGTGTAGTAGTCGGGCCGGACCCCGTACTGCTCGGAAAGCAGCAGCTGGGCGAGGCGTACGGACGTGCGGGAGGTCGAGCCGAGGGCGACGCGGGCTCCGTCGAGCTCCTCCAGCGGGACCTGCGAAACGATCACGCAGGACATCACGGGTCCGTCGCAGCCGACCGCGAGATCGGGGAAGGCGACGAGTTCGTCGGCGTTGCGGAGGAACTCCACGAGGGTGATCGGGGCGATGTCGAGCTCGCCCGCCACCAGGCGTTCGCTGAGCTTTTCGGGAGTGTCCTTCGTCAGCTCCAGGTCCAGCAGCGTGCCGGTTCTGGCCAGGCCCCAGTAGAGGGGCAGGCAGTTCAGGAACTGGATGTGGCCGACGCGGGGCCGGCTGCGGTAGACGTCCACATCGCGAGACTAGCCCCCGGGTCCACGTCAGCCTTCTGGCGGGTCTCAAACGTCCGAGTGACGTGATCTTTCCCTCTGGTCTCCGCCGCCGGGTGCGTGCTAGGCTCGACGCAAGTTGCAGTTTGGTTTCCCTTGCAGTACGAGGCCTGCGGAGAATGTGACCCGCAGGCTTTTGTAGTTTTCAGACTTCTTAGCAGGTTCTGGAGCAGGGCGACCCTTTGGCCCATAGGAGGGCTCATGGCTACCGGAACCGTGAAGTGGTTCAACGCTGAAAAGGGCTTCGGCTTCATCGCCCAGGACGGCGGCGGCCCGGATGTCTTCGTCCACTACTCCGCGATCAACGCCTCTGGCTTCCGCTCCCTCGAGGAGAACCAGACGGTGAACTTCGACGTCACGCAGGGTCCGAAGGGCCCGCAGGCGGAGAACGTCACCCCGGCCTAATCGCCTGGGCCAACCTTCATCGCGGTTGGAAAAGCAGTACCCAAGGAGCCCTGTCCCCTCTGCGCGAGCAGAGCGGCAGGGCTCCTGCCTTTGTCCCCATTGCTTTTGTCCCCCGTCTTTGCCCCCGCCTTTGCCCCCGCCTTTGCCCCCCGCCTTGTGGCCCCGGTCTTCGCGCGGCGGCTTTGCCCTGTCGGGGAGGGCGGGGAAACGACGGGGGCCCGCACCGTGTGCACGGTGCGGGCCCCTGTCGTTCGCGGGCGGGCTGGCGGCGCCTTACGGCGTCGGGGTCGGCGCCGGCGTGGCCGGCGGGGCCGTGACCTTGACGTCCAGGAGGAGGGTGACCTTCTGGGGGGTGGTCAGGCGCAGGGTGTACGTACCCGGGGTCAGGTCCGCGTCGGTGAAGAGCTCGGGCAGGACGATCTTGCCGTCGGCCCCCGAGGTCAGCAGCGGAAGCCTGAAGATCTTCTTGCCGGCCCCGTCCTTGAAGTACGGGCCCTTCGCGGTCGCCGGGTCCACCGGGACCCACGCGCCGGCCGCGTCCTTCACGACCAGCTCGGCGAAGACCTCCGTACCCTCCACGGCCTTGCCGGCGGCCGTGGCCAGGACCGTGATGTCCTTGATGCCCGTGCCGGCGACGGCCTCCAGCGGCTGCGAGCCGTCCGGGCGGGCCAGCAGGTCGGCGACCGGCTTCGGCTTGGCCGTGACCGTGCCGGTGAAGGCCGTCGTGAGCCTGCCCGCCGTGTCGGTGGCCGAGACCCGCAGGGTGAAGGTGCCGCTCTGGGGGCCCGCCGTGAGGCCGGGTGCGGCGGCGATGCCCTGCGCGTCCGCCACGGCCACCAGCGAGTCGGTCGGGGCGTTGGGGAAGCGGGTGCCGCCGGTGGTGTCGCCCTCGACCGCGAAGACGACCTTCTGACCGGCGGCGGGCTTGCCGTCGCTCAGGACCACCTTGACCCGCGGGACCTGGGCGAACGCCGCTCCGGCCTCGGCCGTGAGGCCCGGGCCGGCGAGCACCGAGAGCTCGCTCAGGCGCGGGGCCGGGGTCGGGGTCGGGGTGGGCGTCGGAGTCGGCGTCGGAGTCGGAGTCGGCGTCGGGGTCGGCTTGGGGGTGGGCGCCGGGGCCGGGGTGGTCTTGGCCGGTGACTGCGGGGTGGGCAGGGTGCTGCCCGGCGTCTCGATCGGGTAGTTCCCGGCCGGCGGGTTCGGGACCTCGCCGACGCCACCGGTCTGGTACTGCTTCATGTAGCCGAGCACCGTGTTCACGTACTCGCGCGAGTTGTTGTAGCTGAGGACCGCCGCGTCGAGCTTGGCCGCGACCGAGAGGTCCCGGTCGCCCGCGCACAGGTAGAGGCCCGCGCCCAGCGCCGCGTCGTAGATGTTGTTCGGGTCCCGCTTGGCATCGCCGTTGCCGTCGGCGCCCCACGTGCTCCAGGTGGAGGGGATGAACTGCATCGGGCCGACGGCCCGGTCGTACTCGGCGTCCGCGTCCCATTCGCCCTTGTCGGTGTCGCGGATCTCCGCGAAGCCGTTGCCGTCGAGGCGGGGTCCGCGGATCGGCTTCTCGGTGTAGCCGTCGGCCTTGAGCCCGTAGCCCGAGGCGTGCACGGACTCGACCCGGCCGATGCCGGCGAGCAGCTGCCAGGGCAGGTTGCAGCCGGGGAGCGCGGCGGACACGGCCACTTCGGCCCGCCGGTAGGCGTCGAGGGCGGTCGCGGGTATGCCGCTGGCGCCCTCGGGCGCGGTGCCTCCGGTGCCGGGCTGCGGGTTCGCGACGATGTCGGGAAGTTCCAGCCGGGCGTCACCGCGGTCGGTGGCCTGCGGGCTGTCGGGAGTCGGTTCGGACTCCCCCGCGTCGGCGGTCGACGGGTTGGTCACGACCGCGGCGGTGGTCAGGCTGGCCGCGAGTGCCGCGGTGCACAGGACCTTGCGCGAGGTGTTGACGAGGTGACGGTGAAGCGGCTTCACAGTGCGGCGATCCCCCCAGGAGCCGTCATAAGGCTTACGGCCGATCGGGCCGTGAATATCCCCTGTCTATCAGGTCTTCGCAGAAGACTCGCCGTCGCCCCTGCAGATGTGACGGACCATTCGTCTCGCCTTCACGCGGGTCTCGTGACCGAACGAACAAAGGACCCAAACCCTCACCCGAATTGGCCATATGATTCCTCTTTTGTCCATTTCCCCTCCCTGTGCCGGGCTTTATGGCCATCAGCACCACAAAGGAACAGCGCGGTCCGGTTCGCCTCGCACGGCGCCGCCCGGCGCCCGAGCGGGCGCGCGGCCGGGGCGGTGCGCCTCACGGTGTTCCCGAGGGGCCGAAGTCCGCGTTACGGCATTCGGTCGCCACGGCAAGCGATCATCCGATCACCCTATGTAGCTTCACGGTGCCGGAATCCCCCGCGAGATAGGTAAGCGATGAGGCACGTGAGTCACAGTCGTACCCGGGGCTGGCGGCGGATCGCCGTCCTGGCCATGGCCCCGCTCCTGGCCCTGCCGGCCCCCGCCGCGACCGCGCAGGGGGTGTGGGTGACGGCCCCGTCGATGCCGACGGCCCGCGCCGGCGTGACCGGCGCCGCGGCGGACTGCCCGGAGGGGCTCCGCGGTACCTGCGTCTACTCCATCGGCGGCGCCAACGGCGGCGCCCTGGAGGCATACAGCCCCGCGGTGGGCACCTGGGCCACGCTGCCCCGGATGAAGACCCCCCGGTTCGGTCAGGCGACCACGACGGCCCCCTGTCCGGACGGGGTGCGGGGTGACTGCGTGTACGCCGTCGGAGGGATCTTCGGCGGCGGCCCGGTCCAGGCCACGGCGGAGGCCTACAGCACCGAGACGAACGCCTGGCTGACCGTGCGCTCCATGCCGACCGCCCGCGCGAACGCGGCGGCGGCCACGGCGCCGTGCCCGGAGGGGCTGGGGCTGCGCGGCACCTGCGTGTACGTCTTCGGCGGCACCGACACCGTCAACCCCACCCTCGCCACGGTGGAGGCGTACAGCCCGGCCACCAACACCTGGGCCACGCTGACCCCCCTGAAGACCCCGCGCGCGGCCCACGCCGGTACCGCCGCCCCCTGCCCCGGCGACCTGGGCCTCAAGGGCACGTGCGTGTACGCGATCGGCGGCGGGAACACCACGACCCCGGACCTCGCCTCGGTGGAGGTCTACAGCCCCCTCCTCAACGCGTGGCAGTACGTACCCGACATGCCGACCGCCCGCAGCGACGCACCCGGCGCGGCCACCGCCCCCTGCCCCGAGGGCATGAGCGACGGCTGCGTCTACGTCCTGGGCGGGCTGAACGGCAGCACGGGCCTGACCACGGCCGAGGCCTACAGCCCGGTCGCCAACGCCTGGGTGACCCTGCCGTCGATGCCGACGGCGCACCGGGAGCACGGGGTGGCGGCGGCTCCGTGCCCCAAGAACACGAGGACCGACTGCGTGTACGCCTACGGCGGTCTCGACACCGCCGGCGCCCAGACCGCGGTGACCGAGGCCTTCGCCATCGAACGCGAGGAGGCCGGCCCCAAGCCGAAGCCGTCCCCGCACCCGACTCCGACCCCCTCGGCCGACGACCCCTTCGAGGACGACGGGCTCGATGTCCAGAAGAAGGCCCCCCGGCCCGCCTCCTGAGGCACCGGCTCCGCCTGCCGTGCGCGGGGCACCCCACCCGGCCATCATGGGGGGATGAGGCGTACTCGTACGGTGCTGCTCTCGATCGCCGGACTGGTTGCGGCCACGCTCCCCACGGGGGCGGCGGCCGCAGCGCCGCAGGCCTGCGTCAGCACCCCGGGACCCGCGCAGGGCCGGGCCGCGCAGGTGCTCGGCGTCGCCGAGCGGGCCAAGCGGGAGCTCGGGCTGAACTCCCTGATCCTGCGGGTCTCCACGGACGGCAAGGAGCTCGTCACCGCGGCCCTCGGCGAATCCGTGACGGGTGTCCCGGCCGATCCGGCGATGCACTTCCGCTCGGGGTCGGTGGCGATCGCGTACATGACCACCGTGCTGCTGCAACTGGCCGACGAGGGCAAGGCGGGTCTCGACGACCCGCTCGCGCGCTGGCTGCCGGACGCCCCGCACGCCGAGGAGATCACCCTGCGCCAGCTCGGCAGCTCCACCTCGGGCCTGCACGACTACGTGACGGACCCGAAGTTCGTCGCCGAGCTCGAGGCCGCGCCGTTCCGGCACTGGACCCCGGCGGAGGTCATCGGCATCGCCGCCGCGCATCCGCTCTGGTACGAGCCGGGCACCAACTTCAGCTACTCGCACGCCAACTTCCAGCTCCTGGGCGCCGCGCTGGAGAAGATCAGCGGCGTCTCGCTGGAGCGGCTGCTCAAGGAGCGCGTGATGCAGCCGCTGGGCCTGGGCGAGACCGCCAGCGGCGCCACCGCGGAGATCCCGGTCCCCGTGCTGCACTCCTTCACCTCGGACCGCGGCATCTACGAGGAGTCCAGCTACTGGAACCCGTCCTGGACCACCGCTCCGGGCGCGGTCCTCACCACCGACATCTGCGACCTGGAGCGCTCCGCCCGCGCCATCGGCACCGGCGAGCTGGTGTCCGCGCAGGCGTTCAGGACCCAGCTCGACCCGGGCACGGTGGGCCTGGGGACGACGACGGACGGCTGCCCGGCCTCCGTCTGCCTGAAGAACACGGCGGCCGAGCACTTCGGCTTCGGGGTCATCCTCGTCAACGGCTGGATCGAGCAGAACCCGTCGTTCTCCGGGTACGCGGCCATCCAGGCCTACCTCCCGTCGCAGAAGCTGGCCATCGCGGTCAGCGCGACCAAGGGTCCGAAGACCCCCGAGGGCAACCAGGCGCAGGCGGTGGCGGAACGCATCGCCGCCCTCCTCGCCCCGGACCACTCCCTGAAGGGGAAGCCCCACCCCTCCTCGTAGGCTGCCGACCCCACCCCTCCTCGTAGGCTGCCGCCGGCGCTCTCCTACGCGCCAGGGCCCGCCCACAGGCCGTCCTCGGTCAGCCCCAGCAGGCCGATGGCGTTGCCGCGCACGATGCGGTCGACCACGTCCGGTGCCAGGTGGCCCATCTGGGCCTCGCCGACCTCGCGGGACTTGGGCCAGGTCGAGTCCGAGTGCGGGTAGTCCGTCTCGTAGAGGACGTTGCCGACGCCGATCGAGTCCAGGTTCTTCAGGCCGAAGGCGTCGTCGAAGAAGCAGCCGAAGACGTGCTCCGCGAAGAGCTCCGACGGCGGGCGCAGCACCTTGTCCGCGACGCCGCCCCAGCCGCGGTTCTCCTCCCAGACCACGTTCGCGCGCTCCAGGATGTACGGGATCCAGCCGATCTGGCCCTCCGCGTACATGATCCTCAGGTGCGGGAAGCGCTCGAACTTGCCGCTCATCAGCCAGTCGACCATCGAGAAGCAGCAGTTCGCGAAGGTGATGGTGGAGCCGACGGCCGGCGGGGCGTCCGCCGAGGTGGACGGCATCCGGCTGGAGGAGCCGATGTGCATGGCGATGACCGTGCCGGTCTCGTCGCAGGCCTGGAGGAACGGGTCCCAGTAGTCGGTGTGGATGGACGGCAGGCCCAGGTGCGGGGGTATCTCCGAGAACGCGACCGCGCGGACCCCGCGCGCCGCGTTGCGGCGGACCTCCGCGGCCGCGAGGTGGGCGTCCCACAGCGGGATGAGGGTCAGCGGGATGAGGCGGCCGCGGGCGTCGGGGCCGCACCACTCCTCCACCATCCAGTCGTTGTACGCCCGCACCCCCAGCAGCCCCAGCTCGCGGTCGGCGGCCTCGGTGAAGGTCTGGCCGCAGAAGCGCGGGAAGGTCGGGAAGCACAGGGCCGACTGGACGTGGTTGACGTCCATGTCCGCGAGGCGTTCGGGAACCGAGAAGGACCCGGGGCGCATCTGCTCGTAGGTGATGACTTCCAGTTTGATCTCGTCGCGGTCGTATCCGACGGCCGTGTCGAGCCGGGTGAGCGGCCGGTGCAGGTCCTCGTACACCCACCAGTCGCCGATCGGGCCGTCGTCGCCCCTGGCCCCCATCACGGGGGCGAACTTGCCGCCGAGGAAGGTCATTTCCTTCAAGGGGGCGCGGACGACCCGGGGGCCGGTGTCCTTGTACTTGGACGGGAGCCGGTCCCGCCAGACATGGGGGGGCTCCACCGTGTGGTCGTCCACCGAGATGATCTTCGGGAAGGTCTCCATACCCGATACGGTAGCGCCGATCTGACGAACCGTCAGCTAGTTGGGCTCCGAACAGGACCGGATCGGGAACCGATCAGTCCGGGACGGGCTGACGTGTACGCGCAAGACAGGGCAGACTGACCCTTACACCGACGGAAGGCAGGGGGACGACAGATGGACGGCGTACCGGCCATCCCACGCCCGCGGAACCACCTCGAAGCATCCCGGGCCACACCCGGACCCCCCACTCCCCAGAACTGCCGCTTCGCCGTACTCGGCCCCATCCGCGCCTGGCGCGGAGCCGACGCACTGCCCTCCGGCACCCCCCAGCAGCGCGCCCTGCTCGCCACGCTGCTCCTGCGCGACGGCCGCACCGCCACCGCGCCCGAGCTCATCGACGCCATCTGGGGCGAGGACCCGCCGCAGCAGGCCCTCGCCACCATCCGCACGTACGCCTCCCGCCTGCGCAAGGTCCTCGACCCCGGGCTGCTCGTGTCCGAGTCCGGCGGCTACGCCATCCGCCTGCGCTCCGCCGCCACCCTCGACCTCGGCGTCGCCCGCAGCCTGGCCGCCGACGCCGAAACCGCACGCGCGGCCGGTGACCGGGCCCTGGCCCGTACGCTGCTGGCCCGCGCCCTGGACCTGTGGGACGGCGAACCCCTCGCCGGAGTCCCCGGCCCCGCCGCCGAGACCGAGCGCACGCGTCTCGCCGAATGGCGCCTCCAGCTGGTGGAGACCCGCCTCGACCTCGACCTGGAGGTCGGCCACCACGCCGAGGCGGTCTCCGAGCTCACCGCCCTCACCGCCGCCCACCCGCTGCGCGAACGCCTGCGCGAGCTGCTCATGCTCGCCCTGTACCGCAGCGGCCGGCAGGCCGAGGCCCTGGCCGTCTACGCCGACACCCGCCGCCTCCTCGCCGATGAACTCGGCGTCGACCCGCGCCCCGAACTCGCCGCCCTCCAGCAGCGCATCCTGAACGCCGACGCCGACCTGGCCCGCGCCGAGGACCCGGCCCCGGCGGCCACGGCCGTGCACGTGAGGCCCGCCCAACTGCCGGCCACCGTCCCGGACTTCACGGGCCGCAACGGCTTCGTCGACGAACTCGGCGCCATTCTCTCCGGCGGCGCCGAGGGCCAGGTCATGGCCGTCTCCGCGCTCGCCGGGATCGGCGGCGTCGGCAAGACCACCCTCGCCGTGCACGTCGCCCACGCCGCCCGCCCGCACTTCCCGGACGGCCAGCTCTACGTCGACCTCCAGGGCACCGAGCCCCGCCCCGCCGAACCGGAGGCCGTCCTCGGCTCCTTCCTGCGGGCCCTGGGCACCCCCGACACCGCCATCCCCGACTCCCCCGCCGACCGGGCCGCGCTCTACCGCTCCACCCTCGACGGCCGCCGCGTCCTGGTCCTGCTCGACAACGCCCGCGACGCCGCCCAGGTCCGCCCGCTGCTGCCGGGCACCGCGGGCTGCGCCGCCCTGGTCACCAGCCGGGTCCGCATGGCGGGCCTCGCCGGGGCCCATCTCGTCGACCTCGACGTGATGAGCCCCGAGGAGGCCCTCCAGCTGTTCACCCGGATCGTCGGCGAGGAGCGTGTGCGCTCCGAACGCCAGGCCGCCCTCGACGTCGTCGGCGCCTGCGGCTTCCTGCCGCTCGCCATCCGCATCGCCGCCTCCCGGCTCGCCGCCCGCCGCACGTGGACCGTCTCCGTCCTCGCCGCCAAGCTCGCCGACGAACGCCGCCGCCTCGACGAGCTCCAGACCGGCGACCTCGCCGTCAAGGCCACCTTCGAACTCGGCTACGGCCAGCTGGAGCCGGCCCAGCAGCGCGCGTTCCGCCTCCTCGGCCTCGCCGACGGCCCCGACATCTCCCTCTCGGCGGCAGCCGCCGTACTGGACCTGCCCGAGCACGACACCGAAGACCTCCTCGAGGCCTTAGTCGACTGCTCCCTCCTGGAATCGGCCGCTCCCGGCCGCTACCGCTTCCACGACCTCGTACGCCTCTACGCGCGTGCGTGCGCCGAGCGCGACGAGCAGCCGCCGAGCGGGCGCGACGCCGCCCTGGACCGGCTGCTGGACTTCTACCTGGCCACCGCCTCCGGGGTGTACGCCCTGGAACGCCCCGGCGACCGGCTCCCGGCCCACCTGTCCGACACCCACTACCCCGGGCTGGTCTTCGGCGAGCCGCGCGCCGCCCTGGACTGGCTGTACGCCGAGGCCGACCCGCTGCTGGCGTGCGTCCGGCAGGCTTCCGTACGGGGCGGCGAGACGCTCGTCCTGCGCCGGGCCGTGGACCTGCTGTGGGCGGCGAAGGACCTGGCCGAGTCGGGGGCCAACTCCAAGCAGTACGAGTCGGCGGCCGTCGCGCTGCGCGACGCCGCCCAGGCCGCGAAGGACCCGTACGCCGAGGGCCGGGCCCGCACCACGCTCACCAACGTGCACCTGGTCGCGGGCAGGTTCACCGAGGCCGACGA
The DNA here is from genome assembly GCF_040651925.1 of Streptomyces sp. NPDC048349. Lineage (NCBI taxonomy): Bacteria > Bacillati > Actinomycetota > Actinomycetes > Kitasatosporales > Streptomycetaceae > Streptomyces > Streptomyces sp. NPDC048349. The sequence continues at coordinate 206,556 of NZ_JBEZLA010000002.1, forward strand.
CGAGGCCCGCCAGGCCACGGCACTGGCCCGGGAGGCCGGCGACCCGCTGCCCAGCTGCTGGGCGCCCAACGACCGCGGGATCATCGCCCTGTACCAGGGCCGCTACTCGGACGGCGAGCGCTACCTGCTGGAGGCCATCGAGGGCTTCCGGGCCGACGCCAACAACGTGGGCGAGGCGAGCGCCCTGTGCAACCTCTCCCGCATCCACGTGGAACTGGGCCGCCTCACCAGCGCCATAGACCTCGCCCAGCAGGGCATCGCCATCTACGACCGGATGGGCCTGACCCTGCGCCTGGCCAACGGCCGCTACGCGCTCGGCATCGCCCTTACCCAGGCGGGCCGGCTGGGCGAGGCCCTCACCCAGCTCACCGAGGCCCTGTCGCTGTTCCACGACAACCGCCAGCCGCTGTGGGAGGGCGTGACCCACTTCCGGCTCGCCGAGGCGCATCTGGCGGCGCGCCGCCCGACGTTGGCCGCCTCGCACGCCGAGCAGGCGATCGCGCTGCGCGGGATCGGGGGCGAGTGGCGGCGGGCGACCGTGCTGACGGTGCTGGGCAAGGCGCTGCGGCGGCTGGGACAGACGGACCGGGCACGGGCGTGCTGGCGGGATGCCGAGGCCGTGTTCGCTCAGCTGGGGTCGGCCGAACTGGCCGAAGTACGCGCGCTGTTGGCGTCCGAGATCGCCGCCTAGCCCGTGGTGTCCCGCGATGCCCCGCGGTGACCTGCGGTGACGTCCGATGAACGCGACGTTCATCGTTCGTTTATCGCCCCGCGGCACTATTGGTTCATCGACCCGGCGCGTCGGGGGGCAACCGGGTCGGTTGGAGGACCACCCGTTCGGCGGTCCGCGGGGGAATCGCCGAACGGGCCCTACCCATCCACCAGGAGATCCGATGACGACGAACGAGAACATCCTGCCGACCGACGGCGACATCAAGCCGCTCGACAACCACGCCTCGGGCGTCGAGATCGAGACCCTGGACAACCACGCTTCGGGGATCGAGATCAAACCCCTCGACAACCACGCGTCGGGCGAAGAGCTCCAGACGATGGACAACCACGCGTCCGGTCCTCGTCCCTAAGCAGCACCGACGTACGGGGGAATCGTACGGGGGAGCACGGGGGGACGGCGGTCGCGGTGGCCCGGAGGGGGAGCCACCGCGACCGCCGTCGCATGCCCGCGTCCGGCCCGCATCCGGCCCGCATCCGGCACGCTTCGGCCTAGGCTGGAGCCGTGTTCACCAGCAGCGGCCCGAGCGTCCGCGAACTCGCCGTGCAGGCCCTCTCCTCCGTCGAGCGCGGCTACGACCTGCTCGCGCCGAAGTTCGACCACACGCCCTTCCGCACGCCGGAGCGGATGCTCGACGCCGTCGAGGAGACCCTGGCCCAGCGGGAGGGCTCGTTCGGTTCCGGGCTGGACGTCTGCTGCGGCACGGGCGCCGGGACCGGCATGCTGCTGCGGCTGTGCCGGGGACGGGTGACGGGGGTGGACCTCAGCGCGGGCATGCTGGCCGAGGCCCGGCGGGCGCATTCGCAGGAGCGCGTGGACTTCGTACGGGCCGACGCGCGGGCCCTGCCGCCCTCGCTCGGGGACTCCTACGACCTGGCCGTGAGCTTCGGGGCCTTCGGCCACTTCCTCCCCGCCGAGCGGCCCGCCCTCTTCTCCGGGGTGCACTCGGCGCTGCGCGAGGGCGCGGTGTTCGCCTTCCCGATCGGCGCGCCGATCCCGCCGGGCCACCCGCTGTGGTGGGCGGTGGCGGGCTTCGACGCGGCGATGCGGGTGCGCAACGCGGTGTGGCGCCCGCCCTTCGTCATGTACTACCGGACCTTCCCGCTGGGCGGGGTCCGCGCCGATCTGCTGGCGGCCGGCTTCACGGTGGAGACCGTGCCGCTGGAGCACTTCGGGCGACAGGCCTCGGGCGCCCCGCGCTGGCGGCTGGTCCTGGCCCGCAAGGGCAGGTGATCAGGCCGAGAGCCCGTGCGGAGTCGGCGGACCGGGACCGGTCCATGAAGCCGTTCACGTACGCCCAGGCCGGCATCCCCCACTTCTGGCGGGTGGAGGACGAGCCGGCCGGGCCCGCCGTGCACGTCTACGAGCTGGACACGGTCACCCGGTCGTACGTCGCGACCGGGATCCACCGCGAGTGGCTGAAGGTGTCGGTACCGTTCCCCGCGGCCATCGACCTGGGCGAGCTCGTCCCCTGACCCGCCCCCGCCTCAGCGGGCCCGCAGCTCGCGTTTGAGGATCTTGCCGCTCGCGTTGCGCGGCAGTTCGGCGACGAACTCCACAGCGCGCGGCACCTTGTAGTTGGCCATCTCCCGCCGGGACCAGGCGATCAGGTCGTCGGCCGTGAGGGTGGAGCCGGGGCGCCGGACCGCGTACGCCTTGCCGACCTCGCCGAGCCGCGGGTCCGGGATGCCGACCACCGCGACGTCGGCGACGTCCGGGTGCAGGCCGAGGAGCTGCTCGATCTCGGCGGGGTAGGCGTTGAACCCGCCGACGATGAACATGTCCTTGATCCGGTCGGTGATGCGCAGGTTTCCGTCGGCGTCCATGAACCCCACGTCGCCGGTGAGCAGCCAGCCCTCCGGTGTGATCGCCTTCGCCGTCTCGTGGGGGTCCTCGAAGTACCCGCGCATGACGTGGTGGCCGCGGACCGCGATCTCGCCCACCTGCCCGGCCGGCTGGGGCCGGCCCTCCGCGTCCCTGATCACGACCTCGGTGTCGGGGATGGCCCGTCCCGAGGTCTCGGCGATGATCTGCGCCGGGTCGCCGCGGCGGCACATGGTGACGAGGCCGCTCGCCTCGGAGAGGCCGTACGCGGTGAGGACGGTGGCGATGCGCAGTTCGCCGCGGAGCCGCTCGACCAGCTGGAGCGGGACCACGGCCGCGCCGGTGACGACCAGGCGCAGGGCGGAGAGGTCGTGCTGGTCGCGCTGCGGGTGGTCCAGGAGGGACTGGTGGAGGGTGGGCGGCCCGGGGAGTACGGAGATCCGCTCGGCGGCGATGTTGGCGAGGACGGTGTCCACGTTGAACACGGGCTGCGGGACCATCGTGGCCCCGCGCATCAGGCAGGCGATGATCCCGGCCTTGTAGCCGAAGGTGTGGAAGAAGGGGTTCACGATCAGGTAGCGGTCGCCCTCGCGCAGTCCGGCGAGCTCGCTCCACACGTCGTAGCAGCGCAGGGACTGCGCGTGGGTGATGACGGCGCCCTTGGGGCTGCCGGTGGTGCCGGAGGTGAAGATGATGTCGGAGGGGGCGTCGGCGGGGATGGCCGCGGCGCGCTCTCGGACGGCCTCGGCCGGGACGCGGTCCCCGCCCGCGAGGAAGTCCTTCCAGGTGCGGAAGGACTCGGGGGCGTCCTCGGCGAGGACGACGACCTGCTCGAGGTGCGGCAGCCCGGGCAGCGGCCCGTCGCCGGTCCCTTCGGCCGCGGCGCGGCGCAAGGAGGCGACGTAGGAGGTGCCGAGGAAGGTGCCGGTGACGAAGAGCAGCCGGGCCCGGCTGCGCCGCAGGACGTACGCGGCTTCCGTGCCCTTGAAACGGGTGTTGAGGGGGACCAGCACCGCGCCCGCGGAGACGGCGCCGAGTGCGGAGACGATCCACTCCAGGGTGTTGGGGGCCCAGACGGCGACCCGGTCGCCCGGTTCGACGCCGGCGGCGATGCAGGCGGCCGCGGCGCGCTCGACGCGTTCGCCGAGCTGGGCGTAGTCGACGCGGACCCGGCCGTCGACGACGGCCTCGCGGTCGGCGAAGCGCGCCGCGGCGTCCCTGACCAGCCCGGCGATGCTGCCCCAGCGCAGATCGCCCCGGACGTCCTCGCGCCCGCTCTCGTAGCCGCTCCCGTATCCGCTCTCGCGCCCGTCCTCGGTCATGGCGTGTCACCCTCCCCCGAACCCGAACCCAGTAGCTGACTATCCGTCAGATTAGCTGTAGCCTTCGCGGCTGTCAGTACCGATACACCCCCCGGAGGTGGCGATGGCGGCAACGCTCAAGGACGCGACGGCGATAGTCGGCATCGGACAGACCGCCTTTGCCAAGCAACTGCCGCAGTCCGAAAAGGAGTTGGCCTGCCGGGCCATTCTGGCAGCCCTCGCTGACGCGGGCATAGGGCCCGCCGAGGTCGACGCCTTCGCCTCCTACACCATGGAGGAGACCGACGAGGTCGAGGTCGCCAAGGCCATTGGCGCAGGCGACGTCACCTTCTTCTCCAAGGTCGGCTACGGCGGCGGCGGCTCCTGCGCCACCGTCGGCCACCTCGCCTCGGCCGTGGCCACCGGCCAGGCCACCGTCGGCGTCGCCTGGCGCTCGCGCAAACGCGGCTCCGGCCCGCGCCCCTGGAAGAACACCGCCGTCCAGCTGCCCACCCCCGGCCAGTGGACCCGCCCCTTCGGCCTGCTGCGCCCGGCGGACGAGATCGGCATGCTGGCGCGGCGCTACATGCACGAGTACGGCGCCACCCGCGACCACCTCTTCAACGTGGCGATGGCTTGCCGCAACCGGGCCAACGAGAACCCGGCCGCGATGATGTACGAGCGCCCGCTGACCCGCGAGATGTACATGACCTCCCGCATGATCAGTGACCCGCTCTGCCTCTTCGACAACTGCCTGGAGACGGACGGCGCGCTGGCCTGCGTGATCGTCTCCGCCGAGCGGGCCCGGGACTGCCGCCACAAGCCCGTCTACGTCCACTCCGTCGCCCAGGGCCTGCCCGCCCAGCACCACGGCATGGTCAACTACTGGAACGACGACCCCCTGTCGGGCCCCGCCTGGACGGCCGCCCGGCACCTGTGGAAGCAGGCCGACTTCGGGCCGCAGGACGTGGACGTCGCCCAGATCTACGACGCCTTCACCCCGCTGATCCCGCTCTCGCTGGAGGGCTACGGCTTCTGCGGACGCGGCGAGGGCGCCGCCTTCACCGAGGGCGGAGCCCTGGAGATGGGCGGCCGGCTCCCGATCAACACCGGCGGCGGCGGCCTCTCGGAGGCATACGTACACGGCTTCAACCTGATCAACGAGGGCGTCAAGCAGCTGCGCGGCATCTCCACCGCCCAGGTCCCGGACGCCGCCACCTGCCTGGTGACGGCGGGCGAGGGTGTCCCGACGTCCGCGATCCTGCTGAGGAGCTGATATGACCACCGCCGGCGAGGAATCGCTTCTGCTCCCGGTCCCCGACGAGGACGGCGCCCCGTTCTGGGAGTACGCCGCCCGGGGCGAACTGCGCGTCCAGGCCTGCACGGCGTGCGGCAGGCTCCGCTTCCCGCCGCGCCCCTGCTGCCCGCACTGCCAGTCCTTCGACTCCGCGTGGCAGCCGATGAGCGGCCGCGGCCGCATCTGGTCCTACGTCCGGCCGCATCCGCCGCTGCTGCCCGCCTACGCCGCCCAGGCCCCGTACAACGTGATCCTGGTGGAGCTCGCCGACGCCCCGCACATCCGGCTGGCCGGAAACCTCGTCGCCTCGCCCGACGCCCCGCTGAACTCGATGGACCCGGCCCGGCTGCGCATCGGCGCGCGGGTGCAGGTGGTGTTCACCGAGACCGGCGGGATGGCGGTGCCGCGCTGGGTCCTGGAGAAGTCATGACGCTGCGGGTGGAGCGGGACAAGGCGAGCGGGGTCGCGGTCGTCACCCTGGACCGGGAGCGCCGGCACAACGCCCTGGACCTGGCGACGGCAGCCGAACTCGCCGCGGTGTGGCGCGCGTTGCGCTTCGAGGACGAGGTACGGGCGGTGGTGCTGACCGGCGCCGGGACGGCCGCCTTCTGCACGGGCATCGACCGGGGCGTGGAGGTGCCGCAGCCGGGATCACCGTACTCGGTCGACGATCCGCTGGTCTCCATCGGCCCGAAGGCCAACGACCTGTGGAAGCCGGTGGTCGCCGCGGTCAACGGGATGGCGTGCGGCGGGGCCTTCTACCTGCTGGGCGAGGCGGAGTTCATCGTCTCCTCGTCCCGCGCCACCTACTTCGACCCGCACACCTCCTACGGGATGGTCAGCGCCTACGAGGCCGTCTACATGGCCCAGCGGATGCCCTTCGGGGAAGCCGCCCGGATGGCGCTGATGGGCACGGCGGAGCGGCTGTCCGCGCAGCGGGCGTACGAGATCGGCCTGGTCTCCGAGCTGGCCGAGCCGCAGGAGCTGCTCGAGGCGGCCCTGCGCGCGGCCGCGACGCTGGCCGGCTTCCCGACGCAGGCCGTACAGGGAACCGTACGGGCCCTGTGGTCGGCGAAACAGGCGGCGCTCCAGCAGGCCCTGGCCCAGGCCCCGGCGCTGATCGCGCTCGGGAACCTGCCCCCGCAGCGCCAGGCCGACCTGTTCGCGGGCCGGCGGCCGGGGACGGAGTTCAGGCTGCGCTGAGCCCCCGTCGGGCCCCCGTCAGCGGGGCTTGCGGGTCTTGCCCGTCGTGGGCGCCGGCGGGGTCGCGGATCCGCCCGAGGACGGGCCGGCGGTGGTCCTCGGCGTCGCGCTCGCGGTGGATCCGCTGCTAGTGGACCCGCTGCCGGTGGACCCGCTGGTGGTGGGCTTGCCGACTCGGCAGTTCCCGACCTGAGCGGCCTTCGAGGGATCGTCGAGGGCGACGTCGACCGTACGGGTCTCGCGCGCCGCCAGGTCCACCCGGACGACCTTGGACTCGACGGCCGCCCCGGCGGCGTCCTCCCGGCGGAGATCGACCTCGAACGTCGCCCTGCGGTCGAGCCGCGAGGTGAAGCGGAGGGTGGTGACCGGCGTGGCCGAGCTCGTGCAGGTGACCACCACGACGGTGGCCGGGTCGCCGGTCGGGCTCCCGGAGGGCGCGGCCGACGCGGAGGCCGTACTGCCGTTCGTACCGCTGTGGCTCTTCTTCTTGCTCTTGGAGCTGGAGCAGCCGCCCCCGCCGCTGCTCTTGCTCTTGCCCGAGCTCTTCCCGCTGCCGCTGCTGCCGTGCCCGCCGCCGGAAGAGAACCCCGTCAGCGCGAGCACCACGGTCACCAGGACCGCTGCCAGTCTGATGTGACGCCAAGCCGCCATGGCCCGAACCCCTCCCCGTTGCACGGACGGCCGGTCACGCTACCAGGCAGCCCTGGAAACGGCGGCGGCCCCGGCCCCCGGGAGGGGGCGGGGCCGACCGGCCGTGGTGGCGGGTGGTGATCAGGCGGCGTCGACGACGCCCGAGGCGGCGATCTCGACCTTGCCCTTGGGGGCGCCGGACTGGGAGCCCAGGGCCTCGATCTGGTCGACGAGCTCCTGGCCCTCGACGACCTCGCCGAAGACGACGTGCTTGCCGTCGAGCCACGGGGTGACGACGGTGGTGATGAAGAACTGCGAGCCGTTGGTGTTGCGGCCGGCGTTCGCCATCGACAGCAGGTACTTGCGGTCGTGCTTCAGCTGGAAGTTCTCGTCCTCGAACTTCTCGCCGTAGATGCTCTTGCCACCGGTGCCGTTGTGGTTGGTGAAGTCACCGCCCTGCAGCATGAACTGAGGAATGATGCGGTGGAAGCCGGAGCCGGCGTAGCCGAAGCCGTTCTGGCCGGTGGCCAGCTCGCGGAAGTTGCGCGCGGTCTTCGGGACGACCTCGTCGAAGAGGTTGAAGACGATGCGGCCGGCGGGGGCGCCGTTGATGGTGATGTCGAAGTAGACGTTGCTCATGGGGTCCATCCTGTCACTCCCGGTGCGTTCCGCTACCGGGAGGGGGCCGAGTCGCCTCAGCCACTCGTACGGGTGCCGGTTCCCTTCGCCGCGTCCAGGGCGTAGACGCAGCGGTCCTTGCTGCACGCGTAGACCACCCCCGCCTCGGCCACCGGGGCGCCGGTGATCTCGCCGCCCGTGGCCAGCTTCCAGCGCAGCTGGCCGCCCGCCGCGTCCAGCGTGTACAGGCAGTGGTCCGCCGAACCGAAGTGCACGCGGCCGTCCGCGACCGCCGGGAGGCCGGTGATCTCGCCGCCCGCCGCGAACCGCCACTTGGGGGTGCCGGTGACCGCGTCGAGTGTATACAGGGCGCTGCCCGCGCCCAGGTGGACGTTGCCGTTCGCGACGAGCACCGGGTCCGGGGAGGTGCGCGCCTCGGTCGCGATGCGCCAGCGGTCCTGACCCGTGGCCGCGTCCAGGGCGTAGACGGTGCCCAGGTAGTCGACGAGGTAGACCCCGCCGCCCGTGACGGCGGCGCCCGGCGCGAAGGCCGGGGGCGCCAGGAAGACCGCGGGGGCCTCGAAGTGCCAGCGGACCCGGCCCGAGGCCCGGTCCACGGACAGCACGCGGGTGCCGGCGGCGACGTAGACGTTGCCGTCCGGCGCCGGGGTGACCCGTACGGGGACGTTCCCGCAGGAGGCCGCGTCGCCGACCGGGTAGGACCAGGACTCGCGCCCGCTGCGGGCGTCGAGCGCGCGCAGCCGGGCGTCCTGCCACACGTACACGGTGCCGTCGTGGAGGACGGGGGCCGCCTCCGGGGTCTCGAAGTCGGTCTGCGCGCCGGTGATCTCCCACAGCTTCTGGCCGTTGGACGCCTCCCAGCCCTGTACGCCGCCCCCGCGGGTGGCGGTGACGACGGTGCCGCGGTCCGCGCGCAGGGCGTACACCCAGGCGTCGGCGGACAGCCGCCACCGCTCGGAGCCGTCGGAGGCGTCGAGCGCGAAGAGGGAGGGGCCGTCGGAGGCGTGGATGCGGCCGTCCGCGACGGCCATGGACCAGGCGACGTCGCGGGTCTTGAACTGGCGGCGGCCGCTCGCCACGTCCAGGGCGTGCACCTCGAAAGAGGTGACGTAGAGCAGGTCGCCGGCCACGGTGGGGGTACCCCAGACGTCGTTGGACATCCGGAAGCGCCACGGGCGCCAGCGCCCGCTGTCCGGGGCCGGAGCGGGGGCCGGTACGGCCGGCAGCGCGGCGGGAGCGGCCGCCGAGCCGCCGGGCGGGCGGATCCAGCCGGTCGCCGAGTCGGCGCCGGCGTGCGCCGCGGGCGCCGAGGCGGTCGCGCGCGGCCCGGGCCCGATCGGCACCGGCGAGCCGGCCAGCAGGACGGGCTCGCCCGAGCGGGCCGACGACATCGGCGGGTGGTGCGGGCGCTGCGGCACGGCCTGCCCGGTGCGCGGGTCCACCCATCCCTCGGCGCCGCGCTGGCGGCGGTGGGTGGCGGGGCCGGAGATGGGCCCCCTGGAGCCGGACCCGCCTCCGCCGTCCCGGCCGGGGCCGGGCGCGGGCACCGGCACGGCGGCGGCCGGCGTACGGTTGCCCGCCCGGCGGGCCTCGATCATCGCCACGGCCCGCCCGGGCAGCCACGCAGAGGCCGTCCCGCTGTCGTCGCCGCCGTCGAACAGGTGCGGGGCCAGCTGCGCCTGGAGGTCGGCCGGGGTCGGCCGCAGGGCGGCGTCCATCTGCATGCAGGACTCGATGAGCGGCCGCAGCTCGGCGGGCAGGCCCTCCAGGTTGGGGCCCTCGCGCAGCAGCATGAAGACCGTCTCCACCGGGTTGGCCCCGTGGTAGGGCGGGTGTCCGGTCGCGGCGAAGACGAGGGTGGAGCCGAGCGAGAAGACGTCGCTGGCGCCCTTGACGCTGCGCGAGTCCTTGGCCTGCTCGGGCGACATGTAGGCGGGGGTGCCGACGGCGACGTTCGTCATGGTCAGACGGGTGTTCGAGACGCCGCTCGCGATGCCGAAGTCGATCACCCGCGGGCCGTCCTCGACGACCAGGACGTTGGACGGCTTCAGGTCGCGGTGGACCAGGCCCGCGCCGTGGATGGACTGCAGGGCCTCGGCGATGCCGGCCGCGAGCCACCGTACGGCCTGGGCGGGCATGGGGCCGCACTCGTTGACGATCTCCTCCAGGGAGGGCGCCGGCACGTAGGCGGTCGCCAGCCACGGCACGGCGGCGCGCGGATCGGCGTCGACCACGGCCGCGGTGTAGAAGCCGGACACGGCGCGGGCCGCCTCCACCTCGCGCGTGAAGCGGACCCGGAACAGCTGGTCCTCGGCGAGCTCGGTGCGCACCGTCTTGATCGCGACCCGCCGTCCGGACGCGGACCGCGCGAGATAGACCAGCCCCATGCCGCCGGCGCCGAGCCGTCCCAGCACCTCGAAGGGGCCGATCCGTCTCGGGTCGTGCTGCGTCAGCTGCTCCACCACTCGCCTCCACACATCCCCGTACGGGCCCTCGCTCCGGGCCCGTTTCCACCGGCACGCGACGCCGGTACGGGGCCTCGCCCCGTGCAGCGTCTCACTCCGGGGCGCCGCCCGGGTCGCGCAACCCCGATTCTGTCAGGCCCGCGCCCGGTCCGGCCCCGGCACGGCGGGCCGCGCCGGGGTGGGATAGCCCACTGCGCGCCGCGCCGCCCGCGTTCGCCTACGCCCGCAGCCGCGTCCGGGGTTCCGACAGGAGCCCGAAGACGGCCCCCTGATTGTCGGCGACGACCGCGATGCGCCCGTACGGGGTGTCGAAGGGCTCCGCGGTGACGCGGCCGCCGAGCCGCTGCACCGTCGCGACGGACCGGTCGCAGTCGGGGACGGCGAAGTAGGCGAGGAAGTGCGCGGGCATGATCTCCGGGAAGGCGTCGGTGATCAGGCTGCGGCCGAGGACGGCGGTCTCGCTGCCCGGCGCGCTGCCCGGCGGGGACCAGACGCGGTACTCGACGCCGGCGTCGTTCTGGTCCTCCGGGACGTAGCCGAACACTTTGGCGTAGAAGACGTCCACGGCGTCGCGGGCCCGCGTGTAGACCTCGCTCCAGCAGTACGTGTACGGCTCCATCTGGGCTTCGAAGCCGTGGTGGGTGCCGGGCTGCCAGAGGCCGAAGACGGCTCCACCGGGGTCGGCGGCCATCGCGGCGGTCCCGTACGGGCCGACCGGCATCGGGTCCATCACCATCTGGCCTCCCGCGGCGCGGATGCGCTGGGCGCAGGCGTAGGCGTCGGTGGTGTAGAGGTAGATCCCCCATACGGTCGGCATCCGGCCGTCGGGCTTGGGGGCGAGGGCGGCGACGTTGCGGCCGCGGCTGTAGGCCTGGGTGTAGTGGCCGTACTCGGCGCCCGCGCTGTCCCCGAAGGTCCACCCGAAGAGCTCACCGTAGAAGCGCTTGCCCGCCTCGACGTCCGGAAGTGAGGCGTCCACCCAGCAGGGTGCGCCTTCCGCGAATGCGGCCATGAGCCCGGTTCCTTCCGTTGTGCGGGGGTGTGTACCGTCCCACCGATCCCCCGCATCCCACGTCTCCCAGCCATGGTCCGCCCGAAAACTTGTCCACAGCCTGTTGACAAGACTATTCGGGGGAAACGCTGAGGAAGCGGGCGGCCCCGCCCCTGGCGGCCGGCGACGCGGGCCGTGGGGCGCAGACCGGGCTGCGGCCGGGCTCCGGCCGGGCTCCGGCCCGGCTGCGGCCCGGCTGCGGCCCGGCCGCGGCGGGCGTCCGCCCGGGCAAGGGCGAAGATCAGGCCGGATTGCGCCCCATCGGCCGTGCGGGACCGGCTTCCGCCCAGGCCAGGGACCCCGTAACCCCATTTGCAGGCGGCCGAATAGCGCGCCGATCACCCCTCGGTAAGCTGACGGCATGACAGGACAAGTACGCACCGTCGACGGGCGTGTCGCCGGCCGGCGCGGCCAGGCGACGCGGCAGAAGCTGCTCGACTGCCTCAGCGAGATGCTCAGCTCCTCGCCGTACCGCGACGTCAAGGTGATCGACGTCGCGCGCAAGGCCGGCACCTCCCCCGCGACCTTCTACCAGTACTTCCCGGACGTCGAGGGCGCCGTCCTGGAGATCGCCGAGGAAATGGCCACCGAGGGCGCGCAGTTGACGCAGCTCGTCGAGGGCCGCACCTGGGTGGGCAAGTCCGGTTGGGCCGCCGCCGAGGAACTCGTCGAGGGATTCCTGGACTTCTGGCGGCGCAACGACGCGATCCTGCGGGTCGTCGACCTCGGCGCGGCGGAGGGCGACAAGCGGTTCTACAAGATCCGCATGAAGATCCTGAACTCGGTCACCAACTCCCTCACGGAGTCGATGAAGGAGCTCCAGGCCAAGGGCAAGGTCGACAAGGACGTCAGCCCCGCGGCGATGGCCGGTTCACTGGTCGCGATGCTGGCCGCGGTCGCCTCGCACCAGAAGGGCTTCCAGACCTGGGGCGTCAAGCAGGCCGAGCTCAAGCCGAACCTGGCGCTGCTCGTCCACCTCGGCCTCACCGGCAAGAAGCCGACCAAGTGACGGCGGGCCCTGCAGAGGGTCCGCCGCTCCGGGCACCGATGCGGCGTCGCACCGATGCCGCTTTCCGATCGGTGCCGCTGCCGACCGCCAGTGGTCCCGCGACCCCGTGATCCCGCGATCCCGCGATCCCATCCCGCGATCCCATGACCCCGTGACCCCGTGATCAGCGGCGCTCCAGGCGGAACAGCCTGATCTCGCGCTCGATGCGCGCCTGGTAGGTCGCGTACGGCGGCCAGAACGCCAGCACCGCCCGCCATGCCGCCGCACGCTCCTCCCCCGCCAGCAGCCGGGCCCGCACGGCGATGTCCCGGCCTTTCCAACTCACGGACGCGTCCGGGTGCTTGAGCAGGTTGCCGGTCCACGCCGGGTGCCCGGGCCGGCCGAAGTTGGAGCCGATGAGCAGCCAGCTCACCCCGTCCTCCTCCGGCATGCAGGCGAGCGGCGTGGTGCGCGGCTCGCCGGTCTTGGCGCCCTTCGCGGTGAGGATCACGCCGGGCAGCATCCGGGCGCTGAGCATGACCTTGCCGCGGGTCAGTTTGTGCACGGCCTTGTCCATGGCGGGGATGAAGTGCGGTGCGATCTTGGCGAACAGCAGGGTCGAGGAAACCTTCTGCATCAGCTTGACGCCGGGGGCCACGCGAGCCATCAGACAGCCACCTTCTCGGATGCGGGTGCGGCGGACGGAGCAGACGGGGCGGGCGGGGCGGACAGGGCGGGCGGGGCTGACGGGGCGAACAGGCCCGCACGGTCCGCGGCGTACGCCCGCAGCCGGTGGACCGGGCCGAACAGCAGCTCGTCGGCCGCCGCCCGCTTGAAGTAGAGGTGTGCGTCGTGCTCCCAGGTGAAGCCGATGCCGCCGTGCAGCTGGATCGCCTCGCCCGAGGCCGTCCGCAGGGCCTCCAGCGCCTGGGCGAGGGCGAGGGCGCCCTGCCCCGGGTCCCAGGCGGAGTAGTAGGCCGCCGAGCGGGCCGCCTCCACCTGTACGTACAGGTCGGCGAGGCGGTGCTTGACCGCCTGGAAGGACCCGATCGCCCGGCCGAACTGCTCGCGCCGGCGTACGTACTCCACGGTCCGGGCGAGCGCCTGGCCGGCCGCACCGACCGCCTCGGCGGCGAGCACGGCAGCCGCGGAGCGGCCGGTGGCGGCGAGCGCCGCGAGCACGTCGTCCTCCTCGGTGCCCAGCAACTCGGCGGGCACGTCGCGCAGTTGCACCCGCCCCTGGGGGCGGGTCTCGTCCAAGACGGTCTGCCGCGACCGCACGAGGCCGGGCGCGTCCTCCCGTACGAGGAAGAGGAGGGTGCGGCTGCGGGCGAAGCCGCCGGTGTGCGCCGCGACCAGCAGCAGCGCGGCGCTGTGCCCGTCGAGCACCTGGGCGGCCTCTCCGTACAGCCGCCAGCCGCCCCCCGCTCCCGCGGCCCGGGCCTGGACCCCGCCCGCGCGGCCGCCGCCGGACCACGGACCGGCGGCGTTGTCGCCGGTCAGTGCGAGGGCGGTGGCCAGGGCCGGGCCGGGGACGGCGAGGGCGGCGGTGAGCCCGCCGGAAGCCAGCTGCGGGAGCAGTGCGGAACGCTGGGCGGCCGTACCGAGGGCGGTGATCAGCGGCACGCAGAGCGCGGCCGTGGCGAGCAGCGGCGAGGGCAGCAGCGCCCGCCCGGTCTCCTCGCAGGCCAGCGCCAGGTCGGCGGCGGCGCAGCCCACGCCCCCGTACTCCTCGGCGACGGCGAGGCCGGGCAGCCCGAGCCGGCGGGCGAGTTGCTGCCACAGCTCGCGGTCGTGCCCGTCGGCGGTGCGCACGGCGGCCTTGACCTCGTCGGGGCCGCAGCGTTTGCCCAGGATCTCGCGCAGGGTGCGGCGCATCTCGTCCTGCTCCGCGGTGAAGGCGGCATCCATCGTCTGGCTCCTCCTGGGGGCTCCCAGCGGCGGCCGGGGAAACTGACGGGGCGTCATATTAGGACGGGGGGCGGCAGATGCACAGGGGCCGGGGGCGAGGGGCTAGAAACTGACGTTCCGTCAGTTGTACGGTCGTGGGCATGCCTGGACTCACACCCGGACCCTCGTCCTCCCCCCGCCCCCGCCGCAGGGTCGCGGTGGTCGGCGTCGCGCTCTCCGACTGCGGGCGGGTCGACGGCCCCACCCCGTACGCACTGCACGCGCAGGCCGCCCGCCGCGCCCTGGCCGACTCCGGACTCGACCGCTCCGTCATCGACGGCTTCGCGTCGGCCGGCCTCGGCACGCTCGCGCCGGTCGAGGTGGCGGAGTACCTGGGCCTGCGCCCCACCTGGGTCGACTCCACCACGGTGGGCGGCTCGACCTGGGAGGTCATGGCGGCCCACGCGGCGGACGCGATCGCGGCCGGGCACGCGCGCGCCGTGCTGCTGGTCTACGGATCCACGGCCCGCGCCGACATCAAGGCCCGGCGGCGCACCTCGAACCTCTCCTTCGGCGCGCGGGGGCCGCTGCAGTTCGAGGTCCCGTACGGCCACACGCTGATCTCCAAGTACGCGATGGCCGCCCGCCGCCACATGCACGAGTACGGGACGACGCTGGAGCAGCTCGCCTCGGTGGCCGTACAGGCCCGGGCGAACGCGGCGACGAACCCGGACGCGATGTTCCGCGAACCGCTGACCGTGGAGGAGGTCCTGTCCTCCGAGATGATCGCGGACCCCTTCACGAAGCTGAACTGCTGCATCCGCTCGGACGGCGGCTGCGCGGTGCTCCTGGCGGCGCAGGACCTCGTCCCGGACACGGCCAAGGCTCCGGTGTGGATCCTGGGCTCGGGCACGTCCGTCTCCCACACCACCATGTCGGAGTGGGAGGACTTCACGGTCTCCCCCGCGGCGGTCTCGGGCCGCATCGCCTTCGAGCGGGCGGGCGTGAGCCCGGCGGACGTGGACCTGGCCGAAATCTACGACGCCTTCACGTACATGACCCTGGTGACGCTGGAGGACCTCGGCTTCTGCGCGAAGGGCGAGGGCGGCGCCTTCGTGGAGAAGGGCCGCCTGCTGCGCGACGGGGAACTCCCGGTCAACACGGACGGCGGCGGCCTCTCGGCCTGCCACCCCGGCATGCGCGGCCTGTTCCTCCTGGTCGAAGCGGTCCGCCAACTGCGCGGCGAGGCCGGCGCCGGCCAAGTCACCAAGCGCGGCGGCCACCTCCCGGAGGTGGCCGTTGCCTCGGGCACGGGCGGCTGGTTCTGCTCCTCGGGGACGGTGGTCCTGGGTCGGGGCTGAGCCGTCACCGCCCCCGCCGCGCCCTCCGTCATGTCGGCGCTCAGGGGCGCGGACCTCCGGATGCGCCGGGCTCCGAAGTGCGCGACGATCAAAAGAGGCGGCGGGCTTCCCCGCCACGGCCGAGGCTGCGGCCGTGAGCACCGGGAGCAGCACCCGGGCGGCACCGGGAGCAGCACCCGGGCGGCACCGGGCGCAGCACCGCGAGCAGCCTCAACTCCCCCTTGAAGGTCGCCATGATGTGGACGAAGGAGAGCCGCAGCCGTCCGGGGGCGGACGACCGCGAGGAGTGATCCCGTGGACGTCACCGGACCGGACGGCAACCGCGCGAACAGCGACCGCACCTCGGGACTGGCCCTCGCCATCGCCCAGGTCCTCGGACCGGACGACGAGGTCGCCGGGGCCGGTTTCCTGGTCGCCGAGGACATCCTGGCCACCTGCGCCCACGTCGTACGGGCCGCCGGTGGCGGGCCCGGCGCACACCTGGAGCTGCGCTTCCCCCACGCGCAGGGCGCGCCCCGGGTGGAGGGCCTCGTCCTGGAAGCGGCCTGGCGTGACCCGGAGGCCGAAGACGTGGCCATGGTACGCCTGAGCGGTCCGTCGGACGGGCCGGCGCCCTTGGCGCTGGGTTCGGCGTCGGGCTGCGGGGGCCACCACGTGCGCTCGTTCGGGTTCCCCGCCCAGGCGCCGCCGGGCGGTCACTACGGCTACGGCAGGGCCGGGGACCTGCTGCCGCCGACCGGGAGCAGGGGTGTTCACCTGCAGTTGACCGACGCGAACGACCTGACCACCGGATTCAGCGGCGGGCCCGTCGTCGACGAGGTGACCGGCCTGGTCATCGGCGTGATCACCGAGATCACCGCCCCCGACGAGCACGAGCGGGGGCAGGGGATCGCCTACGCCACCCCCACCCAGGTGCTGCGCGAGGTGTGGCCCGGGCTGGCCGAGCAGGACGTGTGCCCCTACCGGGGGCTGGAGTCGTTCACCGCGGAAGACGCCCAGTGGTTCGAAGGCCGCGAGGACGCGGTGCGCCAGGTCCTGGCGAACCTGGCCGAACAGCGGGTCACCCTCCTGCTCGGACCCTCCGGCTCGGGCAAGTCGTCCCTGGTGCAGGCCGGTGTCCTGCCGGCCCTCGCCGCGGGCGAACTGCCGGGCAGTGACACCTGGCTGCCCGTCCTCACCCGGCCGAGGCAGGACCTGCTGGCCGAACTCGAACGTGCAGGACTGCTCGGGGCGGACAGCGACGGGATCGCCGCGGCCGTGAGCCGCAGACTGGCCGGCGAACCGGGCTGTCAGCGCCTCGTACTGATCGTCGACCAGTTCGAGGAGCTCCTCACCCAGCCCGCCACCGGACGGCAGTTGGAGCGCCGTCTGGCCGCCACGGACCAGATCACCACGGCCGTCGCCTCCCATGCCGCGCTCTCGGTGATCCTGATCATGCGCGACGACTTCTACCCCCAGCAGGCCGCGCTGGCCCCCAAGTTGCTGAAAGCGGCCATGCCGGGACTCCTCAACATCCCGGGCACCCTCAGCGGGGAGGACCTGCACGACATCATCACCAGGCCCGCCCACCGCGCGGGCGCCCACTTCGAGCTCGGGCTGGCCGAGCAGATCATCGCCGACGTGCTGGAGACCACCCCCGAGGGAGCCGCGACCCGCTGCACGCCGGTCACCGTGCTGCCCCTGCTGGAACTGGCGCTCAGCCAGCTGTGGCAACGGCGCAAAGACGGATACCTCACCCATGACGCCTACCGCCGCATCGGGGGAGTCACCGGCAGCCTCACCACGTGGTGCGACACGGCCCTCGACCAGCTGCCCCCCGAGCACCTGCCGATCGCCCAGCGCGTCCTGACCTCCCTGGTGCACTCGGCCGACCCCCGCCACAACATCCCCGCCATCCGCGAGCAGGTGCCCCTGCAAGAGCTGCGCGAACTGGCGTCCGACGTCGGCGCAGGGTCCGACAGCGGCGAGGACGTCGACGAAGTCATCGCCGCCCTCACCCGTCACCGCATCATCACGACCTACGCACCCCGCGTCTCCCTGCTCCGCAACACCCCTCCCGCGCTGCCGGTGGCCGAACTGATCCATGACGCACTCATCCGCGACTGGGGCACCCTGCGCGAATGGGTCCGCCAGGACCACCGCTTCCGGGAGTGGCTGGACCACACCCGCGAACGGCGGGCCCGCCATGCCGACGGGAACCACCCCGGAGACCTGCTCGGCGGAACCGCGCTCGCGGAAGGCCTGGAATGGTCCCAGCAGCGCCGCCTGCCGAACGACATCGCCGCCTTCCTCACCGCCAGCAAGGAGCACCAACAGGACGCCGTCCGGCGCAGCAGACGCCTCATCGCCGTCCTGGCCGCCCTGCTGGTCCTCGCCCTCGTCGCCGCGGGGAGCGCCCTGTGGCAGGGCCGCAGGGCCATCGCGGAGCGGGAAACGGCCCTTTCCCGTCAGCTCGCCGCCCAGTCCAGCACGCTCCTCTACACCGACCCCGACCTCGCTTCGCTGCTGGCCGTCCAGGCCTACCGCAGCAGCCACACTCCCGAGGCCGTCGAAGGCCTGCAGAACGCCGCGGCCCTCCCGCTCCAGCGGCGCCTGGCCGGTCACGCGCACACCGTGTGGTCGGTCGCGTTCAGCCCCGACGGACACCTCCTCGCCAGCAGCAGCGCCGACCGCACCGTACGGCTGTGGAACGTGGCCACCGGTGCCCCCCACGCCACCCTGACCGGCCACACCGACGGCGTGACCTCGGTGGCGTTCAGCCCCGACGGGCACACACTCGCCACCAGCAGTTCCGACAAGACCGTGCGACTGTGGGACGTGGCCGACGGAACCAGCCGCACCACCCTGAAGGGCCACACCGACGCCGTGACCTCGGTGGTCTTCAGCCCCGACGGACGCACCCTCGCCAGCAGCAGCTACGACCACTCCGTACGGCTGTGGGACGTGGCCACCCACGAGACCCGCACCAAGCTGACCGGCCACACCGACACGGTGTGGTCGGTGGCGTTCGACGCGGACGGGCGCACCCTCGCCAGCAGCAGTGCCGACAGGACCGTGCGGCTGTGGGACGTGGCCCGCGGAACCAGCCGCACCACCCTGAAGGGCCACACCGACATGGTGTGGTCGGTGGCGTTCAGCCCCGACGGGCACACCCTCGCCACCGGCGGCCAGGACCTCACCGCGCGGCTGTGGGACGTGGCCACCGGCAAGGCACGCGCCACCCTGGCCGACCACACCGACGCCGTGGTCTCCGTGACGTTCAGCCCGGACGGGCGCACGCTCGCCACGGGCAGTACGGACTCCTACGTGCTGCTGTGGGACCTGGCCACGAAAACCAGCCGCACCACCCTGACGGGCCACACCGACGCGGTGTGGAACGCCGCGTTCAGCCCCGACGGGCGCACCCTCGCCACCGGCGGCGAAGACACCACCGTGCGGCTGTGGCAGGTGGCCGCCGACAAGACCCGCACCGTCCTGACGGGCCACACCGACAGCGTGATAGCGGTGGCGTTCAGCCCCGACGGGCACACCCTCGCCACCGGCAGCAGCGACACCACCGTGCGGCTGTGGGACCCGGACACCGGTGCCGGCCGCTCCATCCTGACCGGCCACACCGCGAGGGTCTCCGCGGTGGCGTTCAGCCCCGACGGACGCACCCTCGCCACCGGCGGCGACGACACCACCGTGCGGCTGTGGGACGTGGCCACCCGCACGACCCGCACCACCCTGAAGGGCCATACCGACATGCTGACGGCCGTGGCGTTCAGCCCCGACGGGCGCACCCTCGCCACCGGCAGCCGCGACACCACCGTGAAGCTGTGGGACCTGGCCACCGGCAAGGCCCGCGCCACCCTGACCGACCACACGGACACGGTCAACTCCGTGGCGTTCAGCCCCGACGGGCGCACCCTCGTCACCGCCGGCCACGACACCACCGTGAAACTGTGGGACGCGGCCACCGGCCACGGCCGCCGCACTCTGACCGGCCACACCCGAACGGTCAACGCGGTGGCCTTCAGCCCCGACGGGCGCACCCTGGCCACCGGCGGCGCCGACACCGTCGTGCGGCTGTGGAACACGGACACCTTCGAGACCCGCACCACCCTGACCGGTCACACCGGGCCCGTGTTCTCGCTGGCGTTCAGCCCCGACGGACGCACCCTCGCCACGGGCAGCTACGACAATTCGGTGCGGCTGTGGGACGTGTCCACCGGCAAGACCCGCACCACCCTGATCAGCCACACCGACACGGCGGCCTCGGTGGCGTTCAGCCGCGACGAACGCACGCTCGCCACCGGAAGCTACGACACCACCGTGCGACTGTGGGACGTCGTCCTCCCGCAACCGGCCGAAGCGATCGAGAAGATCTGCCGGACGGTCAACCGCGATCTCAACCGGGAGGAACGCGCCACGTATCTGGACGGCCGTTCGGGTACTCCCGTCTGCCCCACCGGCGAAAGCCGCACCACCGCGCCGGACTAGGCTCACGCCCCATGAGCCGTGAGATCAGCAGCGACGAGTTCCACCGAGCCCTGCACTCCCTGCGGGTATGGGACACCCCGCTCCCCGGCTTCGACCCCGAGGACGCGCCCGGAGAGCCGGTGGGGCTGTTCCGGGAGTGGTTCGTACAGGCCGTCGGGGCGGGGCAGGTGGAGCCGCACGTCATGAGTCTGGCGACCGTGGACGGTGCGGGGCGACCCGACGCGCGGGTCCTGATGCTGCACGACGTCGACGAGCGCGGCTGGCACTTCGCCACCCACGCCACCAGCGCCAAGGGGGTGCAGCTGGCCGGGCAGCGCGCGGCCGCGCTCGCCTTCTACTGGCCGGCCGTGGGGCGCCAGGTGCGCGTCCGGGGCCGGGTCGCCGCCTGCGGACCGCAGGAGAGCCGGGCGGACCTGGCGGTCCGCTCGCGCGGGGCGCTCGCCGCCGCGCTCACCGGCCGCCAGAGCGAGGTGCTCGGCTCGCGGGAGGAGCTCGTCCGTGCGTCGACGGCCGCCTGGGAACGGGCCGGTGCCGAGCCGGACGCCCCGGCACCGACCTGGACGCGGTACGTGCTGGACGCGGACGCGGTCGAGTTCTTCCAGGGCGACACCGCGCGCAGGCACGTACGGCTGCGGTACCGGCGGACCCCGGACGGGGAGTGGGTGCGCGAGCTGCTCTGGCCGTGAGGCCGGCACGGCCGTGAAGCCGGGGCCGCGAGGCCCCGCTTCACGGCCGTAATGCCGGGGGCCGATGCGGCGACGGGGAAGCCCCGGCCGGCGCCCCGCCCCGTCGGCCCTGCCCCGCCCCGTCGGCCCCGCCCCTAAACCGGGGCCGGCGCGAAGACCGGGACGTGGAGGCCTTCCGACGCCTCGCGGAAGGCGACCCTCAGGGGCATGCCGATGCGCAGGTCCGGCGCGGGGCAGGCGATGACCTCCGTCATCATCCGCGGACCCTCCGCCAGGTCGACGACCGCCGCCGTGTACGGGACCCGCCCGCCGAACGGCGGCAGGTCGTTCCGGTGGATCACCGACCAGGTGTAGAGGGTCGCCCGGCCGCTCGCCGCCTCCCACGCCACCCGGTCCTCGCCGGCCCAGCAGAACGGGCAGAACTCCCGCGGGTAGTGGTGCGCACGCCCGCAGTCCGCGCAGCGGCGCAGCAGGAGCCGGCCCTCGGCCGCCGCGTCCCAGTAGGGCCGGGTGAACTCGTCCGCCTCCGGCAGGTCGTAGCGCACCTCGTTCACAGGAAGAGTCCGATCGCCGCGTCGAGGGACCAGGTCTGCCAGGACATGGCCAACAGGGCGACCAGCGAGATGAGCGCCATCATCGTGTTCTGGCCCTGCTCGGCCCAGTCGTGGATCATCAGCACCAGGTAGAGCAGGTTCAGCAGCAGCCCGCCCACCAGCGCGACCGGGGTCAGGAAGCCGAGTACGAGACCCAGCCCGAGGGCGAGTTCCGCGTAGACGACGACGTAGGCCATCACCTTGGGGCGGGGCTTCACGAGCAGCTCGAAGCCGCCCTTGACGAAGGTCCAGCGGTGCTTGCCCGCGACGTCGGCGGCCCAGGCGATGCCGGTCCCGCGCTCGAACCAGCCCTTCTTGTCCTTGTGCCGCCAGCTCTCCAGCCACCACAGGCCGAGGCCTATCCGGAGCACGGCGAGCCATTCGGCCCCACTGAGCCAGACGGTCTGCATCGACAGCCCCCGCCCTCTCTCGATCCCGATCGGTCCCACTACCTGACGGTACGTCAGTTCAGCGGATCCCGGCCGATCCCGCAAGGGCCCGGCCCGCCGTGATCGATCCGCAATCGATTCCCCGCCCGACCGAGACCCATCAACGCAGCGTGGCGATACGATCACACCTCATGCCAGGAGTCCCCGCAGCACCCGACATGACCACCCAGCCCCGCCCCGTGTACGTCATCGGCGGCGGTCCCGGCGGCCTCGCCGTCGCCGCCGCACTGCGCGCCCGCGGGGTCCGCGCCGTGGTCGTCGAGAAGTCCGACGGGGTCGGCGCGTCGTGGCGGCGGCACTACGACCGGCTCCACCTGCACACCACGCGCCGGCTTTCGGCGCTCCCCGGCCTGCCCATGCCGCGCCGCTTCGGCGGCTGGGTCTCGCGCGACGACGTGGTGCGGTACCTGGAGAAGTACGCCGAGTTCCACGAGCTGGAGATCGTCACCGGTGTCGAGGTCACCCGCCTCGAGCGCGACGCGGACGGCGGCTGGACCCTGCACGCCACCGGCGGGCGGGTGCTCACCGCCGCGGCCGTGGTCGTCGCCACCGGGTTCAACCACACCCCGCGGCTCCCCGACTGGCCCGGCCGTGACGCGTACACCGGGCAGCTGCTGCACGCCGCCGACTACCGCGACCCCACTCCGTACGCCGGCCGCGACGTCCTGGTCGTCGGCGTCGGCAACACCGGCGCCGAGATAGCCGTCGACCTCGCCGAGGGCGGCGCCGCCCGGGTGCGGCTCGCCGTGCGCACCGCCCCGCACATCGTGCGCCGCTCCACGTGCGGCTGGCCGGCCCAGCGCACCGGCATCCTCGTACGGCGCCTGCCCGTGCGGCTCGTGGACCGGCTGGGCGCGCTCGTCGCCAGGGCGTCGGTCCCGGACCTGTCGCAGTACGGGCTCCCGCGCCCCTCCACCGGCCTCTACAGCAGGGTCAAGGAGGGCGCAATCCCGGTCCAGGACGTCGGTCTGATCGACGCGGTCCGCTCCGGGCGGGTGGAGCCGGTGGCCGCCGTGGAGGCCTTCGACGGCGCGGAGGTGGTGCTCGCGGACGGTTCGCGGATCACCCCGGACGCCGTGGTCGCGGCGACCGGATACAGCCGTGCCCTCGAGGGCCTCGTGGGCGGGCTCGAGGACGTGCTCGACGAGCGCGGGCGGCCCCGCACGCACGGCGCCCACACCCCCGCACGGGCCCCCGGCCTGTACTTCACCGGCTTCTCCAACCCCATCAGCGGAATGTTCCGGGAGATGGCCCGGGACGCCGAGGAGATCGCCCGGGCCGTGCAACGCCGGCTGCGCGCACCCCGGGCCTGAGGGCCGCTGCGGCCGGAATGGCACTCTGGACCGCCCCCGAGGAGATCTGACACCGTTCCACACACCACCTCCACCACCTTTCCTGCGCAGCCCTGTTCCTGACGGCACGTCAGTTCAGTAATCTGACTACACGTCAGTTATCGAGTTCCATCGAGGTTCATCGAGCAGGAGCGGGCGGAACGATGCTTGGATCTACTCACGGCACCCTCACCACCGACTTCCGCGCACGTGTCGAGGCCTGCGGGGAGTCCCCCAGAACGGCTGTCCACTCCTCGGCGCCGCCCTCCGCCGAGGACGCGGTCGCCCTGGACGTCAGCGGACGGCCCCTGCACTCCGAGGTCCCCGACCTGGACCGGTTCTTCCGGCCCGAGTCGGTCGCCGTCATCGGCGCCTCCGACGCCGAGGGCAGACCCAACACCGGCATCACCCGCCAGCTCATCGCCTGGGCGCAGCGCGTCGGCGCACGCATCCACCCCGTGCACCCCGCCCGTGAGAGCGTCTTCGGCCTGCCCTGCGTGCCCTCCGTCGCGGACCTGCCCGAACAGGTGGACCTCGCCGTCCTCCTGGTCGCCGACCCGGTCCCCGTCATCGAGGAACTGGCCGAGACGAAGGTGAAGTTCGCCGTCGCCTTCGCCTCGGGCTTCGCCGAGACCGGGGACGCGGGAGCCGCCGCCCAGGCCCGCCTGACGGCCGCCGTCGGCCGCTCGGGCCTGCGCCTGCTGGGCCCCAACACGAACCTCAACGCCTTCGAGGAGTTCCGCGAGGACCTCACCGGACCGGCCATCGCGCTGATCACCCAGTCCGGCCACCAGGGGCGGCCCGTCTACACCCTCCAGGAGCTGGGCGTCCGCCTCTCCCACTGGGCGCCGACCGGCAACGAGGCCGACCTGGAGACCTCCGACTTCATCTCCTACTTCGCCGAGCAGCCCGAGGTCGGGGCCATCGCCTGTTACGTGGAGGGCCTCAAGGACGGCCGGTCCTTCCTGCTCGCCGCCGACCGCGCCGCGCGGCGCGGGGTGCCGGTCGTCGCCGTCAAGGTCGGCCGCACCGAGACCGGCGCCCGGATGGCCGCCTCCCACACCGGGAAGCTGACCGGCGCGGACACCGTCGTGGACGCCGCCATGCGCCAGTTCGGCGTCATCCGCGTGGACGGGCTGGACGAGCTCCAGGACACCACCGCCCTCCTCGCCCGGGCCCGCAGGCCGAAGGCCGAAGGCGTCGTCGTGTACTCCATCTCCGGCGGCACCGGGGCCCACTTCTCCGACCTGGCGACGGAGGCCGGACTCAGCCTGCCGACGCTCTCCCGGGCCAAGCAGGACGAGCTGCACCAGTGGATCCCGGAGTACCTCAACGTCGCGAACCCCGTCGACAACGGCGGCCACCCCGTCGGCGACTGGCGCGGCCGCAAGATCATCGACGCGATCCTCGCCGACCCCTCGGTGGGCGTCCTGATCTGCCCGATCACCGGCCCCTTCCCCCCGATGAGCGACAAACTCGCCCAGGACCTGGTGGACGCGGCCGAGCAGAGCGACAAGCTGATCTGCGTGATCTGGGGCTCGCCGGTCGGCACGGAGGACGCCTACCGGAACGTACTGCTGGGCTCCTCCCGCGTGGCGACCTTCCGCACCTTCGGCAACTGCATCACCGCCGTCCGCGCGTACCTCGGCCACCACCGCTTCACCACCGGCTACCGCTCCCCCTTCGACGAAGCCCCCCGCACCCCCTCCCCCTCCTACCGCAAGGCACAGGCCCTGATGCGGCCCGGCCAGCAGCTCAGCGAGCACGCGGCCAAGCAACTGCTGCGCGCGTACGGCATCCGGGTCCCCCGCGAGCAGCTGGTCACCAGCGCGGCGGCCGCGGTCCGCGCCGCGGGACTGGTCGGCTACCCGGTGGTGATGAAGGCCTCCGGCCCCCAGCTGGGCCACAAGACCGAGCTGGGCCTGGTCAAGATCGGTCTCACCTCCGCGAGCCAGATCCGCGACGCGTACCGCGAGCTCACCGACATTGCCCGCTACGAGAACGTCCCGCTGGA
This sequence comes from Streptomyces sp. NPDC048349, assembly GCF_040651925.1. Taxonomy (NCBI): domain Bacteria; kingdom Bacillati; phylum Actinomycetota; class Actinomycetes; order Kitasatosporales; family Streptomycetaceae; genus Streptomyces; species Streptomyces sp. NPDC048349. The sequence continues at coordinate 231,490 of NZ_JBEZLA010000002.1, forward strand.
CGGCATCCTGGTGTGCCAGATGGTCGAACGCGGCGTGGAGATGGTCGTCGGGGTCACCCAGGACGACCTCTTCGGTCCCACCGTCACGGTCGGGCTGGGCGGAGTCCTGGTGGAGGTCCTGAACGACGCGGCGGTCCGCGTGCCGCCCTTCGGGGAGAACCAGGCCCGCGCGATGCTCACGGAACTGCGCGGGGCCGCGCTGCTGGAGGGCGTACGGGGAGCACCCCCGGCCGACGTCGACGCCCTGGTGGAAGTCATCCTGCGGATCCAGCGCATGGCCCTGGAACTGGGCGACGAACTCTCCGAACTGGACATCAACCCCCTGATGGTCCTCCCCCGGGGCCAAGGAGCCGTGGCCCTGGACGCCCTGGCCATCTGCCGCTGACACCCCACCACCACCCCCTCCCCCACGCCGACGGGGCGGAACCATGCGGGGGAGGCCCGAGGGGGCGGAACCATGCGGGCGAACCCGAGGGGGCGGCGGCGGGGTGGGGTGTCGGCCGGGACTAAAACGAGATGACTTCGGCGCACTCCAAGCCCTCACAGCCAACGCACCCCAAGGCGCCGAACATCGAAGCCCGTCCCGGCCGACACCCCACCCCGCCGCCGCCCCCGCCCCGGCCCGGCCTAGCTCCCGCCCCGGCCCGGCCTCACCCCGGCTTCGCTCCCCCCGCCCCGGCATCGCCCCGACCCGCCCCACACCCGGCCCCCGACGCCGCCCACCACCACCGCCCACCCCCCTGGAGTCACCGCACCATGGACGAGATCCTGCACAGCGTCGACGCCAACGTCTCGTGGATCACCCTCAACCGCCCGGACGCCATGAACGCCGTCACCTGGGACCAGCGCGAACGCGTCATCAGGCTGCTGGAGGAGGCCTCCGCCGACCCCGACGTCCGCGCCGTCGTCATCACCGCCACCGGCAAGGGATTCTGCGCAGGCGCCGACCTCCGCGGCGGCTCCCCACCGGCCCAGGCCACCGAGCGCGTCGCCGGTGACGTGGCCCGCATGATCCGCCTCGGCGCGCAGCGCCTGATCACCGCGGTCCTCGACTGCGAGAAGCCGGTCATCGCCGCCGTCAACGGCACCGCCGCCGGCATCGGCGCCCACCTCGCCCTCGCCTGCGACCTGGTGATCGCCTCCGAAGGGGCCCGCTTCATCGAGGTGTTCGTCCGCCGCGGCCTGGTCCCCGACGGCGGGGGCGCGTACCTGCTCCCCCGCCTGATCGGCCCGCAGAAGGCCAAGGAGCTGATCTTCTTCGGCGACGCCGTCCCCGCCGCCGAGGCCGCACGTCTGGGCCTGGTCAACAAGGTGGTCCCGGCCGAGGAGCTGGAGGCGGCCGCCCGGGAGTGGGCGGAGCGCCTCGCCCAGGGCCCCACCCGTGCCCTCGCACTGGCGAAGCAGCTGGTCAACGCGTCCCTGGACGGGGACCGGGCGGCCGCGCTGGCCGCCGAGGCCACCGCCCAGGAGATCAACATGGGGACAGCCGACGCGAACGAGGGCGTGGCGAGCTTCGTGGAGCGCCGCACGCCCAAGTACACCGGCCGCTGACCCCGGCCACGGCCACCGCCCCCGCCCGATCCCAGACCCAGCCCCAGCCCAGCCCCAGACCAGCGCCCGTCCCAGCCCCGACTACGTCCGCGGAGCGGGCTTCAGCAGCGCGAACACCGCCCCCGCCGGATCCGCGGCCCACGCGATCCGGCCGACGTCCGGCACGTCCGCCGCCGGCATCAGCACCGCACCGCCGTTGCCCTCGACGGCCGAGACGGTGGCGTCCACGTCGGCCACGTGGAAGTACGGCACCCAGCGCGGCACCGTCGTCGACCCGCCGCCCGCGCCTTCGCCCTGTTCCGCGACCCCACCGAAGGAGGTGCCCTGCTGGTCGCCGTCTGCGGTGCTCAGCACCCGGTACGTCATCCCGGGCGCGTCCATCTCCTGGTGCCGCCACCCGAACACCCCGTGGTAGAAGGCGAGGGCCGCGACCGGGTCGGGCACGTGGAGCTCCACCCACACCAGGGTGTTCTCCGCGGAGGCCGCTCCGATCCCCAGGGTCTTGCCCGGTTGCCAGCTCGCGAACTGCGCGCCCTGCGGGTCGGTGAACTGTGCCAGCCAGCCCTCCCCCATGACGTCCATGGGCTCCATCCGCACCTGCCCGCCCCCGGCCCTGACGGCCTCGGCGGTGGCCCGGATGTCGTCGCTCTGGAAGTGGACCATCCAGGCCGACCTCGCGCCCTCCTCGGTGAGCGGCCCCAGCGCGGCGACGGTCTTCCCGCCCACCTGCCAGAAGCCGTACCCGCCGGCCTCGGGCCCGGCGGAGACGAAGGTCCAGCCGAAGACGGCACCGTAGAACGCGGCGGCCATGTCCGTGTCGGGGCTTCCGAGGTCGATCCAGTTGGGTGATCCGGTACGGAAGTCGGTGCCGAGCATCAGGTGCCTCCCACGGGTACGGCGGTACGAGTCCGCCGGCCACGATGCCGAGCCCCCGCGCGCCGGCGGGCGCACGGACCCCCGGCGAGCCGGGGTTTCACCCGCACGGCGGCAGGCGGCCGACCGCCGCGTCAGATCCCGACGCGCTCGAGCGCCGGCAGGAACTGGTCGTAGAAGGCCACCTTGATCTGGAGGGAGCGCCGCTCCACTTCCTTGAAGGCGTCGGCCGCCCCCTCGCCTCCCCGGCCCAGGAGCGCCCGCACGCGGGTCGCCAGGCGGTCGGAGTGGCTCGTGGCCAGGAGGTCCGCGGTCGCGAGCGACTCTCGCTTGGCGTCATGGAAGTGGTGCGGGTGGTAGAAGCGGGAGATGTTCTCCCCGTCCTGGGTGAGCGCGGGTTCCATGCGCTCCCACAGCCGCCCGTACTCGACGGAGACCAGGATCTCGCCCCAGAAGCGCAGGATGGTCAGGACCCGCAGGTCGGCGTCCTCGTGGGTGCCGGCGTCGGCGATCAGGTCGAAGGTGGCGTCGATGGCCCGCCGGGTCGCCCGGGTCGGCCGCGTGTGGACGAGGGCCTCCCTGGAGACGCCGAGCCGGTACATGTCCGCCGTCATGTCCTCGCGGTGGGACCGCATCCCGTGGCTGTCCGGGTACTCCTCGCGCAGGATGACCCGGGCGATGCGCAGCCCCTCCTCGTCGCGCAGGAGGTCGATCGCCAGGTCGTAGGCCGGGGTGAACGCGAGCGAGAGGAAGCGCCGCTGGAGGAGGACCGCGGCGAAGTCCTCGTCGGGGAGCTGCCCGATGTTCGCCAGTACCGGGTGCTGCCCGTACCGCCCGATCAGTTCGTCCTCGAACCGGTCCAGTTCTTCCACGGCCGTTACCTCTAATTCATGGAGTCGATTGATCTTTGCCAGTCGCGGAGATCGACATCGCGGCCGATGCCCCACAACTTGTCCAGCTCACCCTGGACTTCCCGGCCCATCGCCGTCTCGCACCCGTCGATCTCGAGCTGGGTGGACTGGATGGCGAGCCGGCCGTGCAGGAACGAGCTGACCAGGTAGCGCTCGTCGGCCTTGTAGACGGCGATCGACGGCAGCGAGTTGTACACGCGCACCTGGAGCCGGTGCCGCAATTGCGGCGGAATGGCGTCGTGGACGGTCTTGAGGATCTCCAGACTCCCCCGCACGTCCACCCCGCGGCCGGGCTCCCCGGTCCGCAGGGCGCGGTCCCGCAGGTCCGCCACCAGGGACGAGGGGTGCAGCAGCAGGATGCGCACCTCCGTGCGCCGCTCGGCGACGGCCTTCGTCAGCTCGCTCTTCAGCTGCTCGAGGTTGGGTATCCAGGTCTGCAGGATGGACACCTCCCACCGGGCGTTCTTCAGCAGCTCGAGGAAGGCCGCCTCGGGAAAGGTCGGGTGCACCCTGGTCACCCCGTCGTAGCGCTCGCGCCGGAGCTGGCCCTCGATGCCGTCGATGTCGAGCCGGGAGACCTGCGCGTTCATGGTGTCGAGCACTTTGAGGCGGTCGAACTCCATGAGGAGGAAGAGGGTGACCGTGCTCAGGATGAGCAGCGTGATCTTCGGGAGCGTGCCCCCGGGAGCCATCTTGTCGAGCCACCCGAGGAGGTCGGCGAGCAGGACCCCGACGCCCGCCGTCGCCATCGCACCCAGCGCGATCCGCTCGGCCCGGTTGCGAAACCCGTTCCCCATGCTCATGCCGGCCCCCGACGTCCTTGTCGTTGGCGACGACTGTACACACGCGCTCCGACAGGCACGACGGAGTGTCATGTCTCTTTGATCACAGGGCAGTTGACCGGCGGATCAGGTCTTCACGCTGTGCGCATCAGCCACATGTCCGACACCCCGTCCGGGTCGCCGTACACCTGGAAGAGCTCCGGCCGTTCCGCGGTCCCGGCGACCTCCTAAACGGCCCCGATCAGTGCGGCCGCGAACGCGAGGGCGCCGGTGGCCAGGGCCGTCCTGGCCACGACCGACCCCGGCTCGCGGCCCGTGCGCAGTGCCCGGCGCGCCACCAGCAGGGGAGGCACCCCGCTCGCCGCGATCCAGAACCAGCAGCCGGTGTACGAGGCACCGACCGACCAGGGGAACACCGCACAGCCCGCCGACACGGCGAGCAGCCAGACCGCCGCGACCCACGGGCGGCCGGTCCGCCGGGCCAGCGCGAGGGCCGGCCGGGTGAACACCATGGCGTGCAGGAAGGCGCTGATGCAGAGGAACAGCCCGAGGACCACGAGCACGACCGGCATGAACAGGAAGACTCCCGCGCTCCACTCCTCCCGGCCGTGGGGGTCCTCGGTTCCCGGCAGGACGAGCAGCAGGGCCAGCCCGACCAGCACCTCGCCGATGAAGACCGCTTCGGCCCCCGGCGCGGCCGCCCACCAGCTCGGCCTCGCACGGGGCGGCTCCGGCGCTTCCGGCGCCGCCGCCGGTGCCGGTGCCGGTGCCGGTCCGTGTGCCGGTGCCGGCCCGTGTGCCACGTGTCCCGCCATGACGCCACCCCACTCGCCTTGAACATGTTCAACACTCTCAGGGCCGGACCTTACACCCTCCCCTGAACGTGTTCAATCAATGCCGGACCCGCCCCTCCCTTCCCATCTGACGAACCGTCAGGTTCAATCGTGGGTGTGATGGGACACGCAGGGATGGCGGCCACCGTCGTCCGATACCTCAGGTCAGTCGGCTCCCCCACCTCCGCCTCGCCGGAGCCGGGGCCCGAGCCCGTCGACGCCCTGCCGCGCCCCGATCTGCGGGCCGTGGGCGAGGACGAGCGTGCGCCGGTGTCGCCCGCCGAATTCCGGGCCGTGCTCGGGAACTTCGCGAGCGGGGTCACCGTCATCACCGCGCCGCCCGCCGGGGGCGAGGAGGGCCCGGCCGGTTTCGCCTGCCAGTCCTTCGCCTCGCTGTCCCTCGACCCGCCCCTGGTCACCTTCATGGTGGCCCGTACGTCGACCACCTGGCCGCGGATCGCCCGCGCCGGGGTGTTCTGCGTGAACATCCTCGGGGCCGAACAGGGAGAACTGTGCCGGTCCTTCGCCGTCAGCGGCGCGGACAAGTTCGCCGGGGTGACCCACGCCCCGGCCCCCGTCACCGGATCCCCGCAGCTCGAGGCCGTGCCCGCCTGGATCGACTGCCGGATCCACGCCGTCCACACCGGCGGCGACCACCTGATCGTGGTCGGCCGGGTCGTGGCCATGGGCGCGGCGGGCGAGGGCGACCCCCTCCTCTTCCACAAGGGCCGCTTCGGCCGCCTGGCCGGCTGACCGCCCGGCCACCCGGCCGACCCCATGACGCACGGACGGGCGGGCCGGCGCGATCCGAGCCGCCCCGCCCGCCCCGCCGAGCCGCCCGCCCCGCTGCCCCGCCCGCCCCGCGCCCGTCAGAAGGTGAGGACCCCGCGGGCCACCCGGCCGTGGTGGGCGTCGTCCGCCGCCTTGGCGAAGTCCTCCACTGGGTAGACCTCGGTCACCAGCTCGTCCAGCAGCAGCTTCCCCTGCCGGTAGAGCTCGGCGTAGAGGGCGATGTCGCGCTGCGGACGCGAGGACCCGTACCGGCAGCCCATGATCGTCTTGTCCAGGTACAGGGACGAGACGAGGAACGAGGCCTCCTCCGTGAACCCGGGCACGCCGAGCAGGACCGCCTGCCCGTGCCGGTCGAGCAGGTCGATCGCCTGGCGGATCAGCTTGACGCTGCCGACGCATTCGAAGGCGTGGTCCGCGCCGGTGGGCAGGATCTCCTTGACCGCCGCCGAGGAGTCGGGGACCGCCGAGGCATCGATGAAGTGGGTGGCCCCGAACTGCCGGGCCACCGCCTCCTTCGCCGGGTTCGCGTCGACCGCCACGATCGTCGTGGCCCCCGCGATCCTGGCCCCCTGGAGCACGTTCAGCCCGATCCCGCCGGTGCCGATCACGACCACCGACTCGCCACGGTCGGCCTTCGCCCGGTTCAGCACCGCGCCCACGCCCGTCAGCACCCCGCAGCCGATCAGCGCCGCCGAGGTCAGCGGGATGTCGGCCGGAATCTTCACCGCCTGCACGGCCTTGACGAGCGTCCGCTCCGCAAAGGCCGAGTTGGAGGCGAACTGGAACAGCGGCTTCCCGCCCCGCGAGAAGGGCTGCCCGGGCATCCCGATCGCCTTGCGGCACATCGTCGGCCGGCCCCGGTCGCAGTCCGCGCACGCCCCGCAGTTGGCGAGCGTCGACAGCGCCACGTGGTCGCCCGGCGCCACGTGCGTCACCCCCGGGCCGACCGCCTCGACCACCCCCGCGCCCTCGTGCCCGAGCACCACCGGCGGCGGGAACGGGATCGTCCCCTCGATCACCGACAGGTCGCTGTGGCACAGCCCGGCCGCCGCCACCGCGACCAGCACCTCCCCCGGCCCGGGATCGCGGATCTCCAGGTCGTCGACCACCTGGGCCTGCTTGCCGTCGAACACGACGCCTCTCACCTGGACTCCTTAGGCAGGCCGAGCACCCGCTCGGCGATGATGTTCCGCTGGATCTCGTCCGAGCCGCCGTAGATCGTGTCGGCCCGGGTGAAGAGGAAGAGCCGCTGCGCCTCGTCGAGTCCGAACTCGTACGGCAGCCCCGGCTCCCAGTCCCGGGGCCCGGCCGCGGCCGCCGCGCCGCGTACCGCCACCGCCAGCTCGCCGAGCCGCCGGTGCCAGCCGCCCCACAGCAGCTTGGCCACGCTCGGGGCGCCGGCGTCACCGGCGGAGCCGAGCGTCCGCAGCGCGTTCCACCGCATCGTGCGCAGCTCGGCCCACTGCCGTACCAGGCGTTCGCGCAGGACGGGATCGTCGGCGCCCGACTCCGCGTACGCCGCCAGGACGCGCTCCAGTTCCGCCGCGAAGCCGATCTGCTGGACCAGGGTCGACACGCCGCGCTCGAGGGCGAGCAGCCCCATGGCCACGGTCCAGCCGTCGCCCTCGGCGCCGACGACCTCGGCGGCCACCGCCCCGTCGAAGAACACCTCGTTGAACTCCGAGGTCCCCGACATCTGCCGGATCGGCCGCACGTCGATCCGGCCCGGCTGGTCCATCCGTACGAGCAGGAACGACAGCCCCCGGTGGCGCCGGGAGCCCGGCTCGGTACGGGCCAGGACGAAGCACCAGTCGGCGTCCTGGGCCAGCGAGGTCCAGATCTTCTGGCCGGTGACCCGCAGGCGCCCGTCGGCGGCGTCCCGTACCGCCGCCGTGCGGATCCCCGCGAGGTCGGAGCCGGCGTCCGGCTCGCTGTACCCCTGGCACCACAGCTCCTCGCCGCGGGCGATGCCGGGAAGGTAGCGGTCCCGCTGTTCCCGGGTCCCGTACGCGATGAGGGTGGGCGCGAGGAGGTTCTCCCCGATGTGGCCGACCCGGGCGGGCGCGCGCAGCGCCGCGTACTCCTCGGCCCACACCACCTGCCCCGTCAGGGAGAGCCGGCGGTTCCCGTACCCCTCGGCCTCCCAGCCCTGCCCGATCCAGCCGCCCCGGCCCAGCTCGCGCTCCCAGGCCCGCCGGGCGCCGACCCCCTCGTGCTCGCTGCCCGGCCCGCCGAGGCCCCGGGCCTGCGCGTACGGGCCCACGAGGTGCTCGGCCAGCCACGCGCGGGCGCGCCCGCGCAGCTCCTCGTCCTCGGCCCCGAAGCCGAAATCCACGCTGCTCCCCCTGTCCGTCCGGTTCCGAGCCCCGCGGGCCTACGCGTTGGGGCGGTCCTTGGCAGCCGCCGCCTTGGCCATGGCCTCCAGCTGCGCGAGCATCGGCATCGGGTCCTTGCCCACCGTCCCGGGCAGGAAGTCGGCGATCTTCTCCGGCGTCCAGGAGCCCTCCGCGTACCCGGCGCGCAGTTCGCGCGGCTGCGCCCAGACGGCGATCTTCGGGCCGGCGATCGTGTAGACCTGCCCGGTGATCTCCTCCGCCTTGGCCCGGTCGCTGAGGAGGTAGGTGACGAGCGCCGCGACGTCCTCGGGCTCGCCGATCTCCTTGAGCTCCATGGGGACGCCCGCGGACATCCGGGTGCGGGCGACGGGTGCGACGGCGTTGGCCGTGACCCCGTACTTGGCCAGGCCGAGCGCGGCGGAGCGGACGAGGGAGATGATCCCGCCCTTGGCCGCGCTGTAGTTGGCCTGGGCGACGGAGCCCTGGTGGTTGCCGCTGGTGAAGCCGATGAGGGTGCCCGAGCCCTGCCGGCGCATGACGGCGGAGGCGGCGCGGAAGACGGTGAAGGTGCCCTTGAGGTGGGTGGCGACCACCGGGTCCCATTCCTCCTCGGACATGTTGAAGAGCATCCGCTCGCGCAGGATGCCCGCCACGCACACGACGCCGTCGATGCGCCCGTACTGGGCGAGGGCCGTGTCGACGATGCGCTGGCCGCCTTCCATGGTGGAGATGTCGTCGGCGACGGCGACGGCCTCGCCGCCCGCGGCGAGGATCTCCTTCACCACGGACTGTGCGACCTCGCTGGTGGGTTCCCCTCCCTCGATGCCCACTCCGTAGTCGTTGACGACGACCTTGGCGCCCTCGGCGGCCGCGGCGAGTGCCACGGCCCGCCCGATGCCCCGGCCGGCGCCGGTGACGGCGACGACCTTGCCTGTCAAGAAGTTCCCCACGCCCGGCCCCTTCCCGCGTTTTCTGACGGACCGTTAGATTCTATGGGGAGCCGGATGCACCTGCACAAGCCCTCGTTGCCGTTTCCACACAAGGAGCTGTTGAGGCCCATGTCACTGCCCGCGGAGTTCCACGACATCGCCAAGCGCGTCAACAACTGGGGGCGCTGGGGCGCCGACGACGAGATCGGCACCTTGAACCTGGTCACCGACGAGGTCGTCCGGGCGGCCGCCGCGCAGGTCCGCACCGGCCGCCGCATCCCGCTGGCCCTCCCCCTCAAGGAGGACGGGGTGCAGGCCGGGATGATCCCCGGCCGGATCAACCCGCTGCACACGATGGTGCAGATCAACCAGGAGCTGTTCGGCCCGGGCACGGTGGCGTGCAGCGACGACGCCGTGACCATGGGCCTCCAGGCGGGCACCCATTGGGACGCCCTGACCCACGTCTCGCACTCGGGGAAGATCTACAACGGCCGCCCGGCCTCCTCGATCACCGCGCACGCGCGGTCGCGGTTCAGCGGCATCGACACGGCCGGGCACGTCGTCTCGAGGGGCGTCCTGCTGGACGTGGCGCGCGCCAAGGGCCTGGACCGGCTGCCCGGCGACCACGCGGTGACCCCGGAGGACCTGGCCGAGGCGGAGGAGTTCGGCGGGGTGACGGTCCGCTCCGGGGACATCGTCCTGGTCCGCACCGGCCAGATCCAGGTCTACCTGGCGGGCGACAAGCACGGCTACGGATTCCCGTCCCCGGGTCTGTCGGTCCGCACGCCGCAGTGGTTCCACGCGCGGGACGTGGCGGCGGTCGCCAACGACACGCTCACGTTCGAGATCTTCCCCCCGGAGATCGAGAACCTGTGGCTGCCGGTGCACGCCCTGGACCTGGTCGAGATGGGCATGCTCCAGGGCCAGAACTGGAATCTCGAAAAGTTGTCCACAGCCTGTGCGGAAGAGAACCGGTACACCTTCCTCCTCTCGGCCATGCCGGAACCGTTCGTCGGCGGCACGGGCACCCCGGTGGCGCCGGTGGCCGTCCTCTGAGGCCGGGGCCGGGGACGGGGCGGGAGCTTGCGGGCCGGGCTCCCGGGCGGGGCTGCCGGGCGGGGCTGCCGGGCGGGGCTGCCGGCCGGGCGCCCAGGATCCGGACCGGGGTGATCCGCTCTGCCCACCCCGTGGAACCATGATGTGTCCATGACGCGTCACCGTTCGCGCGTCATTCCCCGGACCCACCGCCCTCACACAGGAGGACCCATGGCCAACCCGTACGCGGCAGCGCCGCCGCCCCAGCCCCAGCCCCCCAGACGCCGGTCCAACGGGGGCCTCGCCGGCTTCCTGGCCGTCGCCCTGGTCATCGCCGGCATCTACGGCGCCTCCAAGTGGCTCGGCAACGACGACGGCAAGCCCAAGGGATCGGCCTCCGCCACGGTGTCCCCGTCCGCCAAGCCCTCCGGCAAGCCCTCGGACCCCGGGAACCCCGAGTCCTCCTCCGACACGTCCAGTTCGTGGAAGGTCGGCGACTGCGGCGGCCCGGACCCGGACAACAAGCCCGACGGCTACCGCCCGCAGAAGTGCTCCGCCTCCGGCGCCACGTTCAAGGCGATCGACATCAAGGAGGCCAGCATCCTCCCGGGCTCGATCCAGTGCCCGCCCGGCACCGACCTCATGATCGAGGTGAGCATCTCTTACGGCAAGGGCAAGACGAGCGGCATCCCCACCAACACCGTCTGCGGCCGCAACCTGTCCGACGACCACCCCGGCGACCCGGGTGCGGGCGGCGGCCAGCTGGTCAAGGGCGACTGCGTGACCGACCAGGCGCAGGAGGTCCCGTGCGCCACCGGCGGCTCGAGCACGTACAAGGTCCTCGGCCTGGTCAAGACGGAGAGCGAATGCCCGTCGGGCACCAGCGAGCCGATGGAACTGACCATGGCGGTAGGCCGTCCGTACGACGTGATCTGCGCCGACAACTAGGCGTCCGGCCCCGGCACTTCCCCATCGGCCCCGCCGGCCCCGCTCCGGCCCCTCCGCCCCGGCAGAGGGGCCGTACGGACCCGTGCACCTCCGGAAGAGGAGAGCGGGCGGATGCGGGCGACGGTACGCACAGGCCGGTCGCCGGCCGCCGGCCACTCCCCGCGGTGGAGGTCCTGCGGGTGGCGGCGGTGCACATGCACGCCCCGAGCGCGGCACGGCAGCCGCCACCCCGCGACCCGCACTCGTCAAGGCGTGTCCTTGGCGTCCCCTCGCGTCGAATCGCTCCACACCAGGGTGATCAAGATGTGACGGAACGTCAACACCTCGTTAGAGGTACACGCGCGGTTCCCGCACCGAGGAGTGAATTTCCGGCGGGCCGTCCGTGGCGCCGTCCGACGCCGACTTCTCCTCGCGGTCGATCTCGCACCAGATCCGTTTGCCCGCGCCCTCGCGCTGCCAGCCCCAGCGGTCCGCCAGGCCGTCCACCAGTTCCAGGCCGCGCCCGCCCGTGTCGTCACCGGCCGCCTGCCGGCGGGCCGGCGCCCGGTCGCTCGCGTCCGCGACCTCGACCCGCACCCCCGGCCCCCCGAACAGCATCCGCAGCACCGCAGGACAGCCCGTGTGCACGACCGCGTTCGTGACCAGCTCGGAGATCAGCAGGATCAGCGTCTCCGCGAGCGGTTCGTCGTCCCCTATGCCCGACCCCGCCAGCCGCGACCGGGCCCACCGGCGCGCCCGGCCGACCTCGGCGGGATCCGGTCCTACCTCCAGCTGAACCTGAAGCACCTGCACCGCTCACACCATCCGAACCGGCGGACACTTCGCCTCGCGACAGGATGGGATCACCCACTGTGATCCCCTTGCGGAGCAGCATGGTTGACATACAGTCACCACAACAAGCGCTTCGGGCATATTCCCGCGCGAAGGAGTGGGCGTGGTGCATACTGTGCGACGCCTGCGCCGCTCAACCGCTCGCATTCGTGGGAGCGTACCGGAGCGACCCCCCGACTCCGGTCCGTAAGGACGGGAGCGAAGGACACAAACCGATATCAACTCTCTGTAATCGGACATGCGTCCCGCTCCTTCCCTCCCGTAACAGTCGGCTACGACGCCGCACCCAGCAGTTCTGCCGCCAGCAGCTCCTCCGCCTCCGCCGCCGTGCGCCACTGCTCGGCCCGCACCCAGGCCCGCTTCAGGTGCAGATGGACGTCCGCCTCCCACGTGAAGCCCATACCACCGTGCACCTGCAGGCAGTCCCGCGCGTTGCCCACGGCGGCCTCGTCCGCGAGGAGCTTGGCCGCCGCGATCTCCGTGCCGTCCGCCGTCACCGCCGCCGCGTAGACCGCCGTACGGGCCACCTCCGCCCGCACCAGCATCTGCGCACACAGGTGCTTGACCGCCTGGAACGCCCCGATCGGCTGGCCGAACTGCTCCCGTTCCCCCGCGTAGCGCACCGCAAGCTCCACCGTCCGCGCCGCGCTCCCGGCCTGGAGGGCGGCCGTCAGCAGGGCGCCCACCGCGGTGTGCGCGGACGCCGGCGCTTGCGGGTACGACGCCACCCGGTGCAGCGGCGTCAGCGGGTCCGCCGAGCGGACCGGGGTGCCGGAGGGGACCTCGGGGGCGCCGAGCACCGCGTCCGCCTCCGCCAGGTGGGAGACCAGCCCCCCGCCCAGGTCGAAGGCCGTGACCACGGTGGTCCCGGCCGCCGCCCCCGGGACCACCCCGGCCGCCAGGTGCGTGGCCACCAGCGGCCCCGGCACCAGCGCCCGCCCGGCCTCCTCGAAGACGAGCGCCGCCTCCGGCAGCCCGAGCCCGACCCCGCCGTCCGCCTCGGGCAGCCGCAGCGCGAAGAAGCCCGCCTCCCCCAGCTCCCGCCACAGCGCCCGGTCCACGCAGCCCCCCGTCTGCGCCGCGTCCACCGACGCCCGCAGGGCATCGCGCCCGTACCGGCCCGCCAGGAGGTCCCGTACGCCTGCCCGCAGGTCCCGCTGGTCCTCGGTCGGCTGGAAGTCCACACCCCTCACCGGCCCTTCGGGAGGCCGAGGATCCGCTCGGCGACGATGTTGCGCTGGATCTGCGAGGTGCCCGCCGCGATCGTGTACGAGAGCGAGGAGAGGCGGTCCAGCGTCCACTGCTCCTCCAGGGACAGGGACAGCGGCCCGAGCACCTGCGCCGCCACCTCGTACAGTTCCTGCCGCGCGTGCGAGTAGGCGAGCTTGAAGACGGAGCCGCCGACGCCGGGGACCCCGCCCGTACGCTGCGACTCGCTCACGTTCCACTGCGTGAGCCGCCACAGCGCGCCGAACTCCCCGTACAGCCGTCCCAGCCTGCGCCGCAGCACCGGGTCGTCCCAGCTCCCGTTCGCCTTCGCCGTGCGGGCCAGCTCCCCCAGGGTCCGGCGGCACGCGACGACCTCCCCCACGAAGGCGGTGCCCCGCTCGAAGGACAGCGTCACCATGGTGACCCGCCAGCCGTCGTTCTCCGCCCCGACCCGGTGGTCGACCGGCACCCGCACCTCGTCCAGGAACACCTCCGCGAACTCCGTCGACCCGGCGAGCGTGCGCAGCGGCCGGACCGTGACGCCCGGCGCGTCCATGGGCAGGGCCAGCCAGGAGATGCCGCGGTGCTTCGGGGCCTGCGCGTCCGTCCGTACGAGCAGTTCGCACCAGTCGGCGACCTCCGCGTGCGAGGTCCAGATCTTCGACCCGGTGATCACGTACTCGTCGCCGTCGCGGACCGCGCGCGTCCGCAGCGAGGCCAGGTCGGAGCCGGCGTCCGGCTCGCTGAACCCCTGGCACCACACCTCGTCGCCGCGCAGCACGGGCGGCAGCCAGCGCGCCCGCTGCTGCGCCGTCCCCTCGGCGGCGATGGTCGGGCCCGCGTGCAGCAGCCCGACGAAATTGGCGCCGACGTACGGGGCCCCCGCGCGCTCGGTCTCCTCCAGGAAGATCAGGTGCTGGGTCGGGGTGGCCCCGTGCCCCCCGGCGTCCACGGGCCAGTGCAGCCCCGCGTACCCGGCCTCGTACAGCCTGCGCTGCCAGCCGAGGTCGTAGGCGCGCCGGCCCGGCCAGTCGTCGGGGGACGGCTTGGCGGGCAGTTCGGGCAGCACCTTGCCGAGCCATTCGCGCAGGCGCGCCCGGAAGTCCTGCTCCTCCTCGGTGTAGGTCAGGTCCACTGCTTCGCCCGCTCCCGGTCCTTGTCGAGGTCGAGGCCGAGCATGCGGATGGCGTTGCCGCGCATCAGCTTGTAGACCGTCTCCTCGTCGAGGCCCTGCACGTGGTCCAGGGCGACCTCCTTGGTGTGCGGGAAGGTCGAGTCCACGTGCGGGTAGTCGGTCTCGAAGGTGGCGTTGTCGCGCCCGACGACGTCCAGCGAGGCGATGCCGTGCTTGTCGCGGAAGAAGCAGCAGAAGATCTGCCGGTAGTAGTACGTGGACGGCGGCTCGGGGACCAGGTCGCGGACCCCGCCCCAGGCGCGGTGCTCCTGCCAGACGTCGTCGGCGCGCTCCAGGGCGTAGGGGATCCAGCCCATCTGCCCCTCGCTGTAGGCCAGCTTCAGCGTCGGGAACTTGACCAGCACCCCGCTGAACAGGAAGTCCATCATCGAGGCCATCGCGTTGTTGAAGCTGAGCGAGGCCTGGACGGCGGGCGGCGCGTCGGGGGAGGCGGCGGGCATCTGGGAGCTGGACCCGATGTGCATGTTCACCACCGTGCCGGTGTCCTGGCAGACGGCGAAGAAGGGGTCCCAGTAGCCGGAGTGGATCGACGGCAGCCCGAGGTACGTCGGGATCTCGGAGAAGGTGACGGCCCGCACCCCGCGCGCCGCGTTGCGCCGGACCTCCGCGACGGCCAGGTCGATGTCCCAGAGCGGGATGATGCACAGCGGGATCAGCCGGCCGCCGCTGTCGCCGCACCACTCCTCGACCATCCAGTCGTTGTAGGCCCGTACGCAGGCCAGCGCGACCTCCTTGTCGTGCGCCTCGGCGAAGGTCTGGCCGCAAAAGCGCGGGAAGGTCGGGAAGCACAGCGAGGCCTCGACGTGGTTGAGGTCCATGTCGGCGAGGCGCGCCTTGGGGTCCCAGCAGCCGCGGCGCATCTCCTCGCGGGTGATCCCCTCCAGCGTCATGTCGTCGCGGTCGAAGCCGACGGCGGCGATGTTGCGCTTGTACGGGAACTTCAGGTCCTCGTAGATCCACCAGTCGGTCGGCGGGCCGTCGGGATCCATGGTGATCACGTACTTGCCGCCGGTGTACTCCAGCTCGCCGATGCCCGCGGTGAGCGCCTGGGGGCCGCGGTCCCGGTACTTGGCCGGAAGCCAGACGTCGAAGAGGTGCGCGGGCTCGATCACGTGGTCGTCGACGCTGATGATCCGTGGCAGTTCCAGTCCCATGCCGTCTCCCCAATCTGATGGATCGTCAGAAACAAGCTAGCTCCGCCACCCCTGGACCGACAAGCGTCGGCGCCCTACGCTCTCCGCTTGATCTGACTAACCGTCAGCTATCTGGCCAGTCGGCCATGGGGAGGTCTGGGATGACGGACACGACGACCGGCACCGCGGCGGAGCTGAGCCGGTCCGCGACCCTGTGGGAGCTGATCACCCGCCGGGCCGCCCTGACCCCGGACGCCACCGTCCTCATCGAAGCCGCCGAACACCCCGCCGACGACCGCCGGCTGACCTTCGGCGAGCTCCGCGACGGCGCCGAGCGGGCCGCCGCCGGCCTCCACGACATGGGCGTGCGCCCGGGCACGGTCGTCGCCTGGCAGCTGCCCACCCGCATCGAGACCGTCCTGCTCTCGGCCGCCCTCGCCCGGATCGGAGCCGTCCAGTCCCCCGTCATCCCCTTCTACCGGGACCGGGAGGTCGGCTTCGCGCTGCGCGAGTCCAAGGCCGAGTTCTTCGCCGTACCGGGCGTCTGGCGGGGCTTCGACCACACGGCGATGGCCGCACGGCTCGGCGCGCGGGGCGTCTTCGAGGCCTACAGCGCCCTCCCCGACGGCGACCCCTCCGTACTGCCCCCGCCACCCGCCTCCGGCACGGACGTCCGGTGGATCTACTGGACCTCCGGCACCACCTCCGACCCCAAGGGCGTCCTGCACACCGACCGCTCGCTGATCGCGGGCGGCTCCTGCCTCGCGCACGCCCTGCGCCTGACGCCGGCCGACGTCGGCTCGATGGCCTTCCCCTTCGCGCACATAGCCGGGCCCGACTACACCGTGATGCTGCTGCTGTACGGCTTCCCCGCCGTCCTGTTCGAGAAGTTCGCGATGCCGGACGCGCTCGCCGGCTACCGCCGCCACGGGGTCACCGTGGCCGGCGGCTCCACGGCCTTCTACTCCATGTTCCTCGCGGAACAGCGCAAGGCTCCCGGCGTCCCGCTGATCCCCACCCTGCGGCTCCTGGCGGGCGGCGGCGCCCCCAAGCCGCCGGAGATCTACCACGCCGTCGTACGGGAGATGGGCTGCCAGCTGACCCACGGCTACGGCATGACCGAGGTCCCGATGATCACCATGGGCGCCCCGGACGACACGGCGGACCACCTGGCCACCACCGAGGGCCGGCCCCCGGCCGGGATGTCGATCCGCATCACGGGCCCGGACGGCGAGGCCGTGCCGGCGGGCGTGGACGGGGAGGTACGGCTGCGCGGGGAGGCGGTGTGCCAGGGGTATCTGAACCGGGACCAGTCCGACGAGGTCTTCGACCGGGACGGCTACCTGATCACGGGCGACCTCGGGCACCTCACGGAGGACGGCTACCTCGTCCTGACCGGGCGCAGCAAGGACGTCATCATCCGCAAGGGCGAGAACATCTCGGCCAAGGAGATCGAGGACCTGCTGCACGAGCTCCCGGGGGTGGCCGACGTGGCGGTGATCGGGCTGCCGGACGCGGAGCGGGGGGAGCGGGTGTGTGCCGTGGTCGAGCCGGCGGCGGGGGCGGGGGCGGGCGGGCCGCTGACGCTGGCGGAGGTCACGGCGTATCTGCGCGGGGCCGGGCTGGCTCCGCACAAGCTGCCGGAGCAGTTGGAGCTGCTGGACGCGCTGCCTCGTAACGAGGCCCTGCGCAAGGTCTTGAAGTACCGCCTCCGCGAACGGTTCTCGTAGGCCGTCGCTTTCGGATCTCGCCCCGGACCGCGGGTGGGGGGGCGCTGCGCGCAGCCGCTCCCCGCCCCGCCGTCCCTCCGCTTCCCGGGGCAGCGCCCCGGCCCCGTGAGGGGCTCCGCCCCGGGAGCCGCGCGCCTCACACGCCAGCGGGGCCGGAACGCCCCGAGCCCCACCAGCGGCGCCGCACCGGCGGCGCCGCACGGACTACATGCGGCTCAGGGAGGCCGCGGCGAAGAGGACGTCGCGGATGGCCTCGCGGTCGCCGTGCTGGCCAGCGGCCGCCTCCTCCGGGGAGATGTGCCCGGCAGCCAGCTGGCAGAACTCGACGCGGTCCAGCGCGATCTCCGCCACCGTCCGCTCGGCCGACGGCACCGCCCCGGGCGAATCCAGCGCGATGTCCCATCCGCCACCACCCGCACCCTCGATCTCCAGGTGCAGCGTCCGGCCCGGCGCGCCCGCCGCGACCAGGCCCCGCGCCGGAGCCGCCAGGCCTGCCCGGCGGCGTTGGGCCAGGGCCCCCGGCAGGAGGCGGGCGGCCAAGTCGATCATCCGGTGCAGGTGCGGCCCGGCCGGCGGCTCGTACGGGTAGTCCACCGCCTCCGCGATGTCCCACGCGTGCACCCAGCACTCGAAGGCCCGCTCCAGGAACGCGTCCCCGAGGGGCAGCGCGAAATCCCCGTAGTCGACGGACAGTTCCGCCACACCGCGGCCCGCGAAGGAGACCGTACGCACCAGCGTGTGCCCTTGTTCCCGCCACGGCTCGCGGACCTGCCGCGTGGCCGGGTGGGCCGACGCCTGCCAGAAGTGCTCCGTCCGCACGGCCGGACCGGCACCCGTCGGCGCCTCCTTGCCCAGCGGATCGTCCAGCCCCAGGGCGGTGGCCACCAGCCCGTCCACCGCCAGCAGGTGCCCGATCACGCCCGCCACCGTCGTCCGGTGCGTCTGGCGCCGCTCCTCCTCGAACCACTTCAGCCGGACCGGGGTGTGCCACTCCGAATCCCCGAAGTCCTGGAGCAGCGCGTCCAGCCGCGCGGTCTCGGTGTCGTACGGGTTCGCCCACACCGGCACCGGGATCCGCGCCGGCCGCTTGCCCAGGCAGTCCTCCAGGACCCGCGAGCGCAGCAGCGGCTTGAGGTCGAGGTTCTCCTCCGGGTGCAGCAGCCCCACCGCGTCGCGCAGCCGCAGCGCCTCCTCGGCGCAGGGCGCGCATTCGGTGAGGTGGTCCTCCACCGCCTGCGTCTCCTCGGCGGAGCACGCGGCCAGCGCCCACGCGCCGAGCAGCGACTTCAGTACGGCGTGGGAGGGCGGGACGGCCGGCAGCGGCTGCAGTTGCGGACCTCGCGGGGCCCGGGGCGCCTGCCGCGGGTCGAGGTCGTCGGCGGCGCCTCGCGGACCCGGTATCCGGGCCGGGCCG
Source organism: Streptomyces sp. NPDC048349 (assembly GCF_040651925.1). Taxonomy (NCBI): domain Bacteria; kingdom Bacillati; phylum Actinomycetota; class Actinomycetes; order Kitasatosporales; family Streptomycetaceae; genus Streptomyces; species Streptomyces sp. NPDC048349. The sequence continues at coordinate 249,992 of NZ_JBEZLA010000002.1, forward strand.
CCGGGGTGTTCGTATCCGTCCTCGGGCCACTCGGCAGGGCCGTTCATCGCGACGTTCCATATCCGGGCTGGGCGGTGTCCTCCTGCGGGAGGGCGTTGGCGGTCGACAGCAGCTGGAGCCCGAGCCGCAGCCGGCGCCGCGCCTCGTCCTCGCTGATCTGGAGGTCGGCGGCGGCCTGCCGGTAGTCGCGACGTTTGAAGTACGCGAGTTCCAGCGCGGCACGCAGCGGCGCGGGCATGGAGGTGACGATGTAGTCCGCGCGGGCGGCGGCGTTGGCGCTGCGCACCTTCTGCTCGAGCTCTTCGCGGGAGCCGCGCCCCAGTTCGGCCTGGCGCAGCCGGGCCACGGCCTGGCCCTGGGTGATCCGGGCGACCCAGGAGCGCATGGAGCCCTGCTTGGGGTCGTAGGCGTCCGGGTTCTCCCAGATGTAGCCGAAGACTTCGCGCGTGATCCGGTCCGCGGCCTTCTCGTCGCCCAGGACCCGGTGGGCCAGGCTGTGCACGAGCGAGGCGAAGCGGTCGTACAGTTCCCCGAGCGCGGCGGCCTCGCCGCGGGCGAGGCGTTGCTGCATGCGGCGGTCCCAGCGCGGTGGTACGTCCTTAGGCATAGTGCCCCCAGCCGTGTGTCGACGCATCGAATGTAATGGGCACCCGGCCGATCGCGCCCGTTTTGCGGGAAGGTCACCCTGGAAGTGAGCCCTCCGTGATAGGGGCGTGGCGGACCGTGAACCGTGGTATGGGCGGCGGGACATGAGACAGGTGTACGCGCCCCACCGCGCTTCCCGTGCGCGGGTTCGATGCGTTCGCGCCCTTGACCCGTTCGCTTAACGCACAGGCCACCGAGGCCTTACGCTCCTGCCTTGTCTTGATCTGAACCCACCGCACACGTGAAGGCGGAACGCCGAACATGGACAGCGCAGAGTACGAGCGCAAGATCGCCGCCCGATTCGCCACCTTCGACCAGGACGGGTCCGGGTATATCGACCGGGAGGACTTCAGCACGGCCGCGAAGGCCGTCCTGGCCGAATTCGGCACCACGGCACGGTCGGACCGGGGCCAGGCCGTCTTCGCCGGTGCGGAGGCGTTCTGGCAGGGCATGGCCGGAATCGCGGACGTCGACGGGGACCAGCGGGTGTCCCGCGAGGAGTTCATCACCGGGGCGGCGAAGCGGCTGCGCGACAACCCGGACCGGTTCGCGGAGATCGCGCGGCCGTTCCTGCGGGCCGTGATCGCGGTGGCGGACGAGGACGGCGGGGGCGCGACGCCGGTGGCCGCCGCCCGGGTCCTGCGCGTGCTGGGCACGGCGCCCGAGCTGGCGACGGCGGTGGCCACCGCCCTGGACGCGGACGGCGACGGGCGGATCTCGGAGGACGAGATCCTGGTGGCGTTCGCGGCGTACTGCGGCGTGGAGGCGCCGGACGCGTGATCCCTGCCGGGGGCTTCGCGGAGTACGCGGCGGAGCCCCGGCAGGGGGGCGAGGCGCAGGGCTACGCGAAGACCACCGTGCGGGAGCCGTTGAGCAGGACGCGGTGTTCGCTGTGCCACTTCACCGCGCGGGCGAGCGCCTGGCACTCCACGTCGCGACCGATGGCCACCAGCTGGTCCGGGGTCACCTCGTGGCCCACGCGCTCGACCTCCTGCTCGATGATCGGCCCCTCGTCGAGGTCGGCCGTCACGTAGTGCGCGGTCGCGCCGATCAGCTTCACGCCCCGGGCGTGCGCCTGGTGGTACGGCTTCGCGCCCTTGAAGCTCGGCAGGAACGAGTGGTGGATGTTGATGATCCGCCCGCTCAGCTCCTTGCACAGGGTGTCGGACAGCACCTGCATGTACCGCGCGAGCACGACCAGCTCGACGTTCTCGGCACGCACGAGCTCCAGCAGCTGCGCCTCCGCCGCCGCCTTCGTGTCCCTCGTCACCGGAATGTGCACGAACGGGATGTCGTACGAGCCCACCAGCTCCGCGAAGTCCGTGTGGTTGGAGACCACGGCCGCGATCTCGACCGGAAGCGCCCCGATCCGGGAGCGGAACAGCAGGTCGTTGAGGCAGTGGCCGAACTTCGACACCATCAGGATGATCCGCATGCGCTCGTCGGAGCGGTGGATCTGCCAGTCCATCTTGAAGGAGTCGCCGATCGCGGCGAAACTCGCGCGCAGCTTCTCCAGTGTCACGGCCGGCTCGGCCTCGAAGTGCACCCGCATGAAGAAGAGGCCGGTCTCCCGGTCTCCGAACTGCTGGCTGTCCACGATGTTGCAGCCGGTCATGAAGAGGTAACTCGACACGGCGTGCACGATGCCCTGCTTGTCGGGGCAGGACATGGTCAGGACGTACTGCGGGGGCTGGGGCTGTGCCTCGGGCTGCGGGTCGCTCATGACCGCATAGCCTTTCACACCGCGCGGGTGAGGATCCTCAATACTTCCAGCGACCGCGGCCGCACGTCCGGGTCGTCCCCGTCCGCCGTGGCCAGCCGTACGTGCGCCTCGCGCGCGGCACGCACCGCCTCGGGCCAGGCGTGGTGTTCCAGGTAGGCGGAGACGGCCGCGTCGGGACCGACCTGGTGCATGATCCGGAGCACCCGGAGCACCGCCAGGTCGACCAGGGCCGCCTCCTGCGAGTCGCGGAAGATCGTGCCGACGTACTTCTCGGCCGACCAGCTGTCCAGCCAGGTGTCCTCGACGAGCCGGTACACGGCGTCGGTGACGTCCCCGAAGCCTTCGGCGCCGGCGAGCCAGGTGTCCTCGTGGAAGGCCGGGTCGGAGAGCATGTGCAGCGCCGAGCGCACGTTGCTGCGCCAGCGCCACCACGGCATGTCGTTCAGGGGCATGCCGCCCATGGTGGAGGAGCGGCCACCGCGACGGGAAGAGTTCTTCGAACCTTGGGCGAATGTCACGCCGTCGATCGTACGTTCCCGCAATCCGCGATCTTCAGCCGCATGTGAACAAACGGAAGAGACCATTCCCCCCGGCAATTCACCTGTACGTCACCGGATGTTGTGGCCCCCTCACTCCTGAGTTACCCGCGGGGCGGAATGGTGCATGGACATGACCGATTGGCGCCACACAGCAACCCTCTCCCGCACCTTCCTGGCCACGGCGATCGGTGCGTGTCTCGTCGTCGGGTGCGGGGCGGTCCCCGGCGGCTCGGGAGGTTCCGGGCAGACCCTCACCGTCATGACGTTCGCACCCGAGGACACCAAAGCGACCAACATGCCCGGAATGCCCGGCATGGCCAAGGCGTACGAACGCTGGGTGAACTCCAAGGGCGGCATCAACGGCCACAAGCTGCGCGTCCTGACCTGCAACGAGAAGAACACGCCCAGCGGAGCCGCCGACTGCGCCCGCAAGGCCGTCAACGAGAAGGCCATCGCCGTCGTCGGCTCCTACAGCCAGCACGGACGCGCCTTCATGGCCCCGCTGGAAGCCGAGGGCATTGCGTTCATCGGCGGCTACGGGGTCTCCTCGGAGGAGTTCCAGTCCCCCCTCTCCTACCCCGTCAACGGAGGCCAGCCCGTCCTCCTCGCCGGCGCCGGCCACCAGCTGGGCCGCGCCTGCGCCCAGGTCGCCCTGGTCCGCCCCGACACCCTCGCGGGCGACTCGATGCCGATTCTGCTGAACGCCGGGCTCAAGGCCAGCAAGATCGCCGACGCCTCCGACATCCGGGCCGCGGAGGACTCCGCGGACTTCTCGGCGCAGGCCCGCGAGGCCCTCGCCAACACCACCGCGAATACCGCCGTCAGCAGCAGCAAGGACAGCAAGGACAGCAAGGAGAAGGAGAAGGAGAAGGAGAAGGCCAAAGGGTGTGTGACGGCCGTCCTCGGCGAGCGCACCGAGACCTTCTTCGACGCCTTCCGCCGCGCCGACGGCCAGAACAGGAAGCCGCAGATCTCCTCGGTCCTGGGCAGCGTCAGCCAGTCCCTGGTCGACCGCACCGGCGGCAAGGAGAGCCCCTTCGAGGGCGCGTACCTGACCAGTTGGTACCCGGTGGCCGGCGACCCCCTTTGGGACCCGATGCGCAAGGTGATCGCCGATTTCGCCTTCGGCGACGACGGCGTCGACCCCGACGACAGCGGGACGCAGACCACCTGGATCGCCTACACCGTGCTGAACGAGGTCGTGAAGCGCTTCGAGCAGGACGAGAAGATCACTCCCCGCAAGGTCTCACGGGCCCTCAACCAGACGGATGCCGTCAGCACCGGCGGCCTCACCCCGGAACTGAGCTGGCGCTACCAGGACATGCGCGCCGTCGCCGGGTTCCCCCGCATCGTCAACGGCCGGGTCACCTTCCAGGTCGTCCAGGCGGGCCGGCTCGTCGCCCAGGAGGGCGAACAGACGATGGACATGACGGCGACGCTGGAGCAGGCCCCCCGGACGGCCTGAGGGCATGAGGGCCGGGCCGACAGCCGGGCGGACAGCCGGGCCGCCGGCCAGTCCCGGCCTTACAGCTGCGACTTGTCGCGCTTGGTGAGGCCGTACTTGGCCGCGATGCTGTTCCACAGCGTCGCAGCCGACTCCTTGGCCTTCGTCGCCTCACCGCTCGCCTTGTTGCCCGCGGCGGCGTTGTCGGTGTTCTTGGCCTTGCCGTCCTTGCACTTGTCGTCGTCCACGTCGTCCGCCCAGGCCGCGTAGCTGTTGTCGGCGGCCGCGGAGGACTTCCACGCCTTGGTGAGCGCCGCGGTCAGCTTCGCGTGGTCGGGGAGCTGGTCCACCTTCAGCTCCTGGAGCCGGGTGACGAGCTCCTCGCGCTGGCGGGCCGCGTCGCGCAGGTCGGCGGCCGCCTGGCCGAGGTTGCTGCAGCTCTTGATGTCGTCCACGGCCTTGATGACCGAGGCCCGGCTGTCGTTGCTGTCCGCGAGGAGCTTGTCCAGCTGGACGGCCTGCGGGCGGCCCGGGTCGACGGGAGCCTCGCCGCCGGGCGCCGCCGTGCCGCCGCTCGCGGTGGTCGCGGGGGCCACCGCGCCCGGGTCGTTGTTCTGCGGCTTTCCGTCGCCGAGCAGCGAGCCGACGCCCAGTCCGACGACGGCCAGGCCGATGACCACCGCGGCGATGATCGCGGGCGAGACCTTGCGGGGGGCCTCCGGCGGCGGGGGCGGGGGCGGCGCGAACTGCGGGTTCCGGTGCGGCTGCGGCTGGGGCTGCGGCTGGTGGTACTGCTGCGGCGGTACGGGGCCCTGCCCGCGCGGGGGGTAGGAGCGCGGCGGGACCGGCGGCAGGTGCTGGGGCCGCCCGGCGGGCCCCTCTCCGCGGAACAGCCCGTCGAACGGCTCGAGCCCCCCGGCCGCGGGGACCGGCGGAAGGTACTGGGTCGCGGCCTCCTCGTGCGGGGGGGCCGCGGACACGGGCGGGATGTACTGGGTCGCCGCCTCCTCGTGCGCGGAGGCCGGCGGGACCGGGGCGATGTACTGGGTGGCCGCCTCGTCGTGCGCGGAGGCCGACGGGACCGGCGGGATGTACTGGGTCGCCGCCTCCTCGTGCGCGGAGACCGGCGGGACCGGGGCGATGTACTGCGTCGCCGCCTCCTCGTGCGCGGAGGCCGACGGGACCGGCGGGATGTACTGGGTGATCGCCTCGGGCAGCGGCGGGTAGCCGTAGCCGTGCGGCTCGCCCGGCCCCTCGTACCCGGGGCCCACCACGTGCCCGGGGCCGGCCGGGGGCTGCGGCTGCTGCTGCGGGGGCTGCGCGTGCTGCGGGTAGCCGTACGCGGGCTCCGGACCCCACGGGGCGCCCTGCTGGGGGGCGCTCCCCTGTCCGTTCTCCGTCACCGGGACTCCTTCTCCGACTCGCCCGAACTGCGCAACCGTCGGTCACGCTACCCCGTCACACACCGCGACCGGGAGGCCACCCGGCAAGCCCACCGGCCCGCCCGGCCCCCGCGCAGGCCGCGCCGGGCCGCGGTCCTAGGCGACCCTGGCCTCCAGCCGGGCCGTGAACTCGCGCACCGCCGCCTCCTGCGCGTACGGCTCCAAGCGGCCCCGGAAGTCCTCCAGGTACTCCGCGCCCCGGGTCGAGCGCAGGCCCGACAGCAGGTCCGCCGCCTGAGTGGCCGTCTGGCAGGCCTGTTCCACCTCCCGCTGCTGGATCTGCGCCGCCGCCAGCAGGAACAGCCCGATGGCCCGGCGGCGCGCCTTGCCCGACGGAAGGCCCCGCAGCGCCTCCGCCGCCTGCCGGGCCGCCGCGTCCGCCTGCCCCAGGTCCCGGTGGCAGTGGGCGAGCTCGTCCGCGAGGTAGGCCCGGTCGAAGTGGCGGATCCACACCGGGTCGTCGCCCGACTCCGGCTCCGCCCGCTCCAGCGCCGTGACGGCCCGGGAGGACAGCACGGCCGTGGCCCGGTTGTCGCCGAGCAGCGCGTGCCCGCGCGCCTCGGCGGCGTAGAACATGGCCTCCACGCGCGGGGTGACCTGCCCCCGCGTCCCCTCCTGGGCCGCCCGGGCCAACTGGGCGATCTCCCGCGGATTGCCCAGCTCGGCGGCGAGGTGGCTCATCGACGCCGCCAGGACGTACCCGCCGTACGCGCGGTCGCCGGCCGCCTGCGCGAGCCGCAGCGCCTGGATGTAGTAGCGCTGGGCCAGGCCCGGCTGGCCCGTGTCCACCGCCATGTACCCCGCGAGCTCCGTCAGCCGGGCCACCGCCCCGAACAGCGCCCGCCCGACGGGCTCCCGGTACGAGCCGCCGATCAGCCCCGACACCACGGAGTTGAGGTAGTGCACCACCACCGGCCGCACGTGCCCGCTGCCGAAGCGGTGGTCGAGCTCCTTGAGGGCCTCGGTGGTGGCCCGTACCGCCTCGACGTCGGACATGCCGACGCGCGAGCCGCCGCTGCGCGCCACCTGCACGTCGGCGCCGGTGATCAGCCAGTCGCGGCTCGGCTCGACCAGGGCGGAGGCGGCCACGCTGGAGCCCGCCAGGAAGTCACGGCGGCCCACGTCGCTGCGCCACAGCTCGCAGACCTGCTCGATGGCGCCGACGACGGTCGGGGAGAACTGCAGGCCGACGCCGGAGGCGAGGTTCTTGCCGTTGGCCATGCCGATCTCGTCGATGGTCACGGTCCGGCCGAGTTTGCGGCCGAGCGCCTCGGCGATGATCCCGGGGGCCCGGCCGCGCGGCTGCTGGCCGCGCAGCCAGCGGGCCACGGAGGTCTTGTCGTAGCGCAGGTCGAGGCCGTGCTCCGCCCCGCACATGTTGACCCGCCGGGCGAGCCCGGCGTTGGAGCACCCGGCTTCCTGGATGAGCGCCTGCAGCCGTTCGTTCGGCTGGCGGGCTACGAGAGGCCTGGCTGCCATGAAAACCCCCTGAGGCCGCGGGTGAGCGTTGGAATGATCACTTCCCGCCTGAAGTGCGGAGAATCTTCCGCTCTGCGTCGTGTCGCTACCCACCTGCGGCGCCCCGGGCTCCTACGCGCCCCCGCCCGTGCATCGGTGCGCCCCGTATGCAGGATCGATGCTCCGCCCACCGGCGGGTTTACGCCCGTAACCCCAGGTGACCCGCGGAGTTGTGATGGGCGTGGAAGAGACCATGGGAGTCACGGAGACCGCACCCATCCCCAAGCAGCGCGGCGAGCAGCTGCTGGACCATGCCGTGCGGTACGCGGAAGAACGGCACTGGGACGTCTTCGCCGGCACCTGGCTGGAGGCGGCAGACGGGCGGGAGTTGTGCTCCTGCGGGGCGGAGGACTGCCCGGCACCCGGCGCGCACCCGGCGGTGAAGGACTGGGCGGCTCAGGCGACCGGCAGCGCGGTGCGCGTCCGGCAGATCTGGGGGCGGCACCCGGGAGCCTCGATCCTGATGCCGACGGGCCGGACGTTCGACGCGCTGGACGTGCCGGACGCCGCCGGGTTCCTGGCCCTGGCGCGGCTGGAGCGGATGGAGCGCACGCTGGGGCCGGTCACCCTCACGCCCGACCACCGGATGCTGTTCTTCGTCCTGCCGGGCGCCGGGGCCAAGGTCACGGACCTCGTGCGCAAGCTGGGCTGGACGCCGTCGGCGATCGACCTCGTCGCCCGGGGCGAGGGAGAGTACGTGGCCGCCCCGCCCACCCGCTTCGGCGGCCGGGGCTCGGTCCAGTGGGCGCGGCGCCCCACGCCGGCGAACCGGTGGCTGCCGGACACCGAGGACCTCATCGACGCGCTGGCGTACGCGTGCGGCAGCGAGGCCGCCGCCGAACGCAAGCGGCGCCAGGCCTGACCCGCCGGTCCCGTCGGTCCCGCCGGGACGGCCGCCCGGTCGCAACAAGGCCGCCCACCTGGGACATTACTGACCGGAAACTCATGACATAAGTAACTGCTCAGGCCTCCTCCCCTCCTCCTATGGTGAGCAAAGAACGACCAACGGGGACGTGTGACGAGAGGCAGGCGCATGCCGGACCAGGGTGATGCGACGGGCGGGACGTACGGGACGGGTGGCGCGCGATCCGCGCCGTCCGCCGTGCGGGTGGAAGGTCTGTGGAAGCGCTTCGGCGAGCAGGTGGCCGTCGCCGGGATCGACCTGGAACTGCCCGCAGGCCAGTTCATCGGGCTGGTCGGCCCGAACGGCGCGGGAAAGACGACGACGCTGTCCATGGTGACCGGGCTGCTGCGCCCGGACATGGGGCGGGTCTTCGTCGCCGGGCACGACGTGTGGGCGGACCCGGCCGAGGTGAAGTCGCGGATCGGCGTACTGCCGGAGGGCCTGCGGCTCTTCGAACGGCTCTCGGGGCGCGAGCTGCTCGGCTACATGGGCCGCATGCGCGGACTGCCGGGCGAGGAGACCGACAAGCGGGCGACGCAGCTGCTGGAGGTCCTGGACCTGGCCGGCTCGCAGCACAAGCTGGTCGTGGACTACTCGACGGGCATGCGCAAGAAGATCGGCCTGGCGGCCGCACTGCTGCACAACCCGCAGGTGCTGTTCCTGGACGAGCCGTTCGAGGGTGTGGACCCGGTGTCCGCCCAGACCATCCGCGGGGTGCTGGAACGTTACACCGCTTCCGGAGCCACGGTCGTCTTCTCCTCCCACGTCATGGAGCTCGTCGAGTCGCTGTGCGACTGGGTGGCCGTCATGGCCGCCGGACGCATCCGCGCCGCGGGCCCGCTGGCCGACGTACGGGGCTCCGCGCCCTCCCTGCAGGCCGCCTTCCTCGAACTGGTCGGCGCGCACGGGCGCGACGCCGCCGGGGACTCCCTGGACTGGCTGGGCGGCGGCTCCGGGACGGCGGCCGCACGATGACCGCCGTCACCCCTTCCGCCGCTTCCGCATCCCCTGCCACCCCTCCTGCCCCTGCCGCCGCTCCCGCCTCGCTGACCGCGGTCTTCGTCCGGCTGAAGCTGTCGCTGCTGCGCAACGGGCTGAAGGGCTCCTCCAAGCGCAAGGCCGCCTGGATCAGCTCGCTGGTGTTCGCGCTGGTCATCGGGTTCTTCGTCACGTTCGGCCTGGCCATGCTGCACGGCCACGCCCGGGCGGGCACGGTCGTCGTGCTGCTCGCCGCGATCCTGGCGCTGGGCTGGACCGTCATGCCGCTGTTCTTCCCCACCGGCGACGAGACCCTCGACCCGAGCCGGCTGGTCATGCTGCCGCTGCGCCCGCGTCCTCTCGTACGGGCCCTGCTGGCCTCCTCGCTGGTCGGCATCGGGCCGCTGTTCACGCTGTGCCTGGCGATCGGCTCGGTGATGGCCGTCGCCCGCGGAGCCGCCGGTGTGGCGGCCGCCGTGGTCGCCGTCCCGCTCCTGCTCATGGGCTGCGTGGCCCTCGCGCGGGCGGTGGCCACGGCCAACGTCCGGCTGCTGACCAGCCGCAAGGGGCGGGACCTGGCGCTGCTCAGCGGCCTGCTGATCGCGGTGGGCGCGCAGGTGGCCAACTTCGCCAGCCAGCGCTTGTTCCAGGCGGGCGGGCTGTCCCAGCTGGAGCCGGCCGAGGCGGTGGTGCGGTGGCTGCCGCCGGCGACCGCCGTCGGCATGGTGGACTCCGCGAGCAAGGGCTCGTACGGGGTGGCCGCGGCCCAACTGGCCCTCACGGTCGGCGCCCTGGCCCTGCTGCTGTGGTTCTGGGAGCGCAGCCTGACCAGGCTGATGGTCACGCCGGACGGCTCGACCCTCACCGCCGCCAAGCCGGAGAAGGAGCGCGGCGCGGGCGGCCCCTGGTCCCTGCTGCCGGCGGGCCGGACGGGCGCCGTCATGCAGCGGACCCTGCGCTACGCGGTGCGCGACCCGAAGACGAAGTCGGCGTGGGTGACGGCGCTGGCGATCGGCCTGATCGTCCCCGTCTTCAACGCCCTCCAGGGCACGGGCTCGCTCTACCTCGCCTGCTTCGGCGCCGGGATGCTCGGCGTTCAGATGTACAACCAGTTCGGGCAGGACACCTCGGCGTTCTGGATGGTCGCGCAGACCGTCTCCACCCCGCGCGACGCGTACGTGGAACTGCGCGCGCGGGCCGGCGCGCTGGCCCTGGTCACCGTCCCGTACACGGTCTTCGTGACGGCGGTGACGGCCGCCCTGGTCGGCAACTGGTCGGGCTTCCCGGCGGTGCTGGGCCTGGCGCTGGCCCTGCTGGGCGCGATGCTCTGCACGGGGGCGCTGGCCTCGGCGCGGTACCCGTACTCGATCCCGACGGAGGGCGCGTTCAAGAACGTCGCCCCCGGACAGGCCGGTCTGGCCTGGATGAGCATCTTCGGCGGAATGCTCGCGTCGGCGCTGGTGTGCGCCCCGGTGATCGCCCTGACGATCTGGCTCAACGTGGCCGACCTCGAGGACATGTCCTGGCTGGTGCTCCCGCTGGGCCTGGCCTGGGGCGCCCTGGCCACCTGGTCGGGCCTGCGCCTGGCAGCGCCGGTGGCGGCACGGAGGCTCCCGGAGATCCTGGCGGCGGTGAGCAAGGGGTAGGGGGGCGGGGGTGTGAGGCGGGGGCCGGGCTTCGGCGGGCGGGTCGGGGGCGGGGAGGGGCTCGGTGGCTTCGGGGGGCCTGATTCCGCACACTGCCGATCAGGGAGGGTTTGGGGGTTTCCCGCCAGTCCCATAGTCCTTCCGGGTCGGGCCGCCC